>CAYVGW010000001.1:0-82349 GCA_964450895.1 uncultured Occallatibacter sp.
TTCGCTGAGGATCGAGTCTTAACTGGTTGTCTCAAATTTGGGGGCAAGTCCAGTTCGCAATCTAAATTGAATTTTGAAAGAGGCTCCTATTTATCTGATTTTGCAGCCGCACCCAAGTGCAAAGTTACTGCCGTCGAAGTTAGAGGAACGACATACGCTCCGCGCTCCATCTTCAGCGTCTCCAGAGGCGCAATCGAAGCGCCGGCGTTCGTGGTTTGCGCAGGCTGTTCGATGCGCAGAAGAGCCGCGGGCGTATACGCATCGGCGGGCGCAAGCCGCACCTCCACCGCGCCAGTCTCCTGATTCAGCGTAACGCGCTCGAACTCGCCGCTATCCAGTGTCAGCCACAGGCCGAGCGGGGCCAGATAGACGCGCTGGCGGAAGCTGTCGCGGGGGTCGAGAGTTACTTCTTTACCTGCCATGCGCAGGTTTCCGCCGAAGGCCAGCCAGCCTAACTCCGGATCGTTGACCAAATAACTTCCGGCGGTCCAGGCATGGCCGAAGAAGTTAGGTCCGTAGTCGCCGGAGTAAGGATCAAAGGCCATCTTATCGGGATAACTATGAAAGGCTACCGAGGCGAAGCCCTCCTGATCGATTCCGCTGATGGCGCCCATGTTTCCGCCATAACCGATGCGCAGCAGGTATAAGTCGCTGGGATTGCGCCGATAGGCATCGAGGACGGGAATGGCGTTGATGCCCGATCCATAATGATGCAACTGCCGCTCCAGGCGCGGATACTTGCCGCCGTAGAGGAAATCCCAGAAGCGGCGGGCGCTGCCGTTGTAACCCCAACTGGGAATCGCCGGCATATAGCCGGTGATGGCGTCCAGCGTCACCTGCGCCTTGTCGTCCATGCCGAAGCGGCGTGTCCAGGCGTAGACCTCTTCCTGGCCGGTCGAGTCCCAGGGCATCTCGCTGCCGAAGGGATAAGCCTTCTTCCGCCAGCCGTCGGCGCGGGCGCGCATGACCGCTTCCAAGGCTTTGGCCTGTTCGTTCATGCCCTCGCGCTTCAGGTCGTCCAGCACGCCAACAAAGATGTCGCCTTCCATCAGGCCCACTTCCAAATAGGCCGGAGCCAGCCGCGTCATGGCCATGGTGGTCTCGTATGCCTGCGTCAGATACCACTGCCAGTCATGATGCGTGGCCATTCCCGGATGGTTGCGGGCCACGCGATAGAGCGCCCAATAAGCAGCGACGACGTGCGGATAATTGTAGGTGCGGCCCGGATCTTCGCTGGCTTCCTTGTTCCAGCTCTCCCACGAAGACCAATCCAGATCCTTGCGGTACGTGCCGGCCGGAAGCTGATCGGGCTGGTAGTAGAAGAGGCTCTTGCGCACGCCGAATTTGTTGGGGCCGTCCTTGTATTGCAGTTGGCCCCAGAGCGCGCCATCGACAAACTGCTCCAGTTGCTCGACCTGCTGCTTATCGGGGCGTCCATACTCTTTCATCGCCGCGGCCAGCCAGGAGCCGGAGCCGCCCTCATCGCCCAGGCCGGCGATCCACACGCGGCTGTCCTCGGTCACCTGCGCGTTGGCCTCGCGGTCGTAGCTGATGATGGACGGGCTGCGATGGAAGGGATCGTCTTTCACGTCGAACCACTGCTTGGTGAAGAGGAAGCGGCCCATGTCGTCCACCGCTTCGGACTCCGGCTTGATCACGCGGTACTGCACGGTTTCCACCAGTCCGTCGGCGTAGGTGACGGTGAGCCGCGCGCGGCCCCACTGCTTGCCCTGCACCGCGTAGCGCTGCCAGCCATGCTCGGTGCTTGCGGCGGCGCTCACTTCGAGAGCGCCGGCCGGCTCGACGCTGATCTTCTTCACCGGCTTGGAATAGTTGAGGAAGAGGCTGCCCTGAATGTCCTGGGGGAGGATATAGCCAGGGATGCCGACAGCGACGGGCCGCTTGTTTTCCACGAGCGTCTTTTCGATGGAGCGGATGGAATCGGCCACCAGAAAGCGCAGGCCGACGGTGCGTTCTTCGCCGGGTTGCAGAATGATGGAGGTGGCCGGATTCCACTCCTCGGCCTGCTTCCACTCGTTCTGCTGGTAGGCGGCCGAGGCTGCCATCCACTCGTAGAAGCCTTCAAAGGTCATGCTGCGCGGGGTCAAATCTTCGAAGAGGGCGGGCTTGGGTTCGCGCCGCTCCGGCCCTTTGATCGGATTGTAGGCCTCGAAGGGGGTCTTGCCGTCGGGTACGACGAGCAGCTCCGGGCCGTGGCCATTGAGCCGCGTCACCTGCACATAGCCGCCATCCATGGCGATGGAGGGATCGGAGAAGCTGCACGCGCGATGCGCCTCGTCCAGCTCTTTTCCGCTGATGATGTTGTCAAAGACCAGCGGGATGCCCAGCGCGCCGATTTCGATGGGGGTCTTGGTGGAATTGCGGAGGGTAAAGCGGAGCGCCAGCTTGCCCTCGACCACCACCCAACTGCGCGTAACCCCGAGCGGAAAATCAGCCGGCAGGGTGGGGTTCAGGTCGTCTTTTTGCAGCTCGTCTTGCGCCGTTGGCAGCGGCTTGACCGGATGGCGCTCGACCGCCGTTGAGTAGCCCCGCCACTCGGTCTTCCCCTGCTCACGCAGGCGCAGGTCCAGATCGCCCAGGTGGTAGTAGCCGTCGGTGGAACGCGCCGCCAGCAGCTCGGAAGGGGTGAAGTCGAAGCTACCCCCGCCCTTGGCCGCAGGATCTTTGGCTTCCAAGCCGGCCACCGTCCCCGAAGAGCGCACCAGGCGCAAGGACAGCTCCGGCGTTTGGTAGTTCACCATCCCCTGATCGAGGAGGGGGCCGAGCTTCGAGGGCCGCCCCGCCGGATACCATTGACCGGATGCCGTGGCGGAGATCAATAGCAACCCCGCGCCCACGAGCCATTCTGCCTTGTGTGCAATGCGCATCTTCGTCCTCCTGAAAAAACTTGTATCCGGGATAAAAACCGGAATAAATGGGAGAAAATCTTTGCCCCGCGCGGGAACGCCGGCAGGACAGCCGGTCCGGAGACCGGCGCTCCTCTTTACAAATTGAATGGCGTGCTGGCCTGCGCGATGGCCGGACGATGGGCCTGGGCAAAGGTGAACTCGGCTTGCGTGACGGCCAACTCCGCGCCGACGACTTCCAGCCGGGGGGCGCGGACACGGGCCGAGCCGATGCCGGCCTCCTGCTGCACCTGCTTGATGAGCTGAATGAACTTGGGCACGGTGTCCATGCGCAGCAGGGGCAAGAACCAGCGATATAGCTCGAAGGCCTCCTCGGCTTTGCCGGCGCGGGCCAGGTTGAAGAGATCGACGGATTCGCGGGGCAGTGCATTGACCAGCCCGGCGATCCAGCCCACCGCTCCCGCGGCAATGCCTTCGACAATGGCGTCATCGACGCCAACGAACAGAGCCAGCCGGTCGCCGATCAAGGCGCGAATCGCCGAGACGCGGCGAACGTCGGTCGAGGACTCTTTGACGGCGGCCAGATTGGGATGCTCGGCAGCCAGCTCGGCGATCTGGGCGGGCAGAAAATCCGTGCCGTAAGAGACCGGGTTGTTGTAGAGCAGGCCTTGCAGCGGCGTGGCTTCCAGAATGGCGGCGATGTGGGCCTTGTTTTCGCGCCAGTCGCCTTTGTAGACGTAGGGCGGCAGAATCATCAGCCCGGAGCAGCCGACAGCCGCGGCGGCCTTGGCCAGTTCAACGGCCTCTGCGGTCGAGAGCGCGGAGATCGTGGCCACCACGGGCGCCTTGCCGTCGAGGGCGGCGATTACCGTCTTGAGAATCTCGATCTTCTCCTGAAAACGCAGCGTGGGGGCCTCGCCCAGCGAACCCAGGCAGACGATCCCGGTGCAGCCGTTTTCAACGAGCCATTGGGCGTGCCGTGCGACAAAAGCGTGATCCACGTTGGAATCTTTGTCGAAGGCGGTGGTCATGGCGGGCATTACGCCGGTCCAGTTCATAGCTTCTCCTCAAGAATCAAAATGTTGAATAAGACGGGTTGAAAATGAACAAGTTAGCGAGTTAGCGGATGCTTCCGGGGGATGATTCCCGATGGGTTACAGCTTGGTGCGCCGGCGAGAAACGAGCCGGCAGATACGGTTCGGGGGCAATGGCCGGCGCGCTGCCGGTGAAGGCCGCGGCGAGCAGTTCGGCGGTGGCCAAGGCGGTGGTGATGCCCAGGCCCTCGTGGCCCGTGGCCAGCCAGAGTGTGGGATCAGTGGGAACGGGGCCGATCAGCGGCAGTTTGTCCGGCGTGGCGGCGCGGAAGCCGGTCCAAACGCGCAGCACGCTGAGCGAAGCGATGGCCGGCAGGTACAGCGCCGCGCGCTTCAGCATCGCGCTCAGCAGCGCCTGATCGACGGACTTCTCTTCATTGCCGTACTGGCGGGAGGAACCGATAAGGATCTGGCCGTTGCCGCGTGGCTGCACGTTGAAGGCCACCGAATCGGCGGTTTTGGAGTGGGCGCTCTTGAGATAGCCGAGTTCGACCAGTTGATGATGAAGGAATCCGGGGTAGCGATCGGTGACGGCCAGGTGTCCCTTGCGCTTTTTGATCGGCAGTCCCGGAGTGCAGGCGCCGGCGTCGGCGCCGGTGGTGTTGACCAGGCGAGGCGCGCGCAATCGGCTTCCGTCGTCCAGGACGGCTTCGCCGTCGGCGAGTTGCGTGACCGAGCGGCCCAGCAGCAGCGTCGCGCCCAGAGACTCGGCCTGCTTGGCCAGGTGCAGCGCAACGGCGGGCGGATAGACAACGGCGTCCTCCAGGACGAGCAATCCGCCGGCCAGACCGGGACGCAGATTCGGCTCCTCGGCGGCCAGCTCCGCGCGGGAGAGCACGCGGCTGGGAACGGCGCGGTCAGCTAGGTAGACGTGCTTGCGCTCGGCCTCGGCCATCTCTTCTTCATCGCTGGCCACCCAGAGGGTGCCGCGAGTTTCGTATTCGGCCAGGGGCGGCAGCTCCGCGCTGAGCGCTTGCCACAACTGCTGCGAGCGGCGGGAGAGCGCGAACTGCGCCTCGGAGTCGTCCAGAACCACGACATGGCCCATGCCGGCGGCCGTGGCTCCTCCGCCCAGAATCTCGCGCTCGACCAGGGCTACGCTGAATCCAGCCCGCGCGCACGCCAAGGCGCAGGCCGCGCCCACAATCCCGCCGCCGGCGAGGACGGCGTCGTAGTTGCGTGCGGCGGCGTTCATTCGGGCACTCCCAGCCGGAAGGGATCGGCCGGGTCGAAGATCAGCGTGGATTCAGCGGCCATATACGCTGAGCCGGTGATCGAGGGAATGATCGTGTTTTCGTCCTGCCTCTGATAAATGCCTTCAAAGACCGTGCCTAGAATGCCCTCCTGACGCCAGGGCTGGCCGGGCTGCAAGACTCCGTCGGCTGCCAGACACGCCATCTTGGCGCTGGTTCCCGTGCCGCAGGGGGAGCGGTCATAGACTTTTCCGGGGCAGAGAACAAAGTTGCGGCTGTGGTTTTCGGGGTCGCCCGGAGGGGTGAACAGCTCGATATGATCGATCTCCGCGCCATCGGCTCCGGTGATTCCCGCAGCCGTCAAAGCCTTGCGAATCTCCCAGGTGAAGTCGGTGAGCGGCTCGACCTGGCTGGCGGAAAGATTCTGGGCCGTCTCGAAGGAATGCTCGCGCACCAGGAAGAACCAGTTTCCGCCAAAAGCCACATCGCCCTTTACCGCGCCATAACCGGGAACGTCAACCTGAACCCCCGCAAGATAGCGGTAGGACGGCACGTTCTGGCAGGTGACCCGGTTGCCGGCTTGCAAAAGAACTTTAACCACCCCGGCGGGTGTCTCAATCCAATGCTCTCCCGGTTCAATGCGGCCCAGGTATTCCAAGGTCACCGTGACCCCGATGATGCCGTGCCCGCACATTCCCAGGTAGCCGATGTTGTTGAAAAAGATGACGCCGGCCACGCACTCCGGAGCGGAAGGCTCCACCAGCAGGGCGCCCACCAACACGTCGGAACCGCGCGGCTCACAGAGGATGGCGCGGCGGTAGTAATCGAAGTTGCGGCGCAAGCGGTCAAAACGCTCGGCCAGCGGCCCGGAACCGAGATCAGGGCCGCCGGCCAGAACGCAGCGGGTAGGCTCTCCCGCGGAGTGGGAATCGACAATGTTCAAGCGATGATGGAGCTGTGATCTAACCATGGAAATATCCGGGAATCCTGTTTGTGAGTCCGCCCAAAGAAATCGTTTGCCCGCGCAGGCCGGAGAATCTTACGATGAACGTACAGGCGGAAAGCACCCGTTTCTCCAACCTGTATTCAGTCTGACATACCGGCTCTATTGCAAAGTATACGAGATTGGATACAATCAATGCGAGATGTTTTTCAACTTTTTTTACGGCGCTTAGAGCATTTGTCCGAATGGTATAGAGTAGCGTCGACCTCCTGGTCGGCTGTGGCGTGGACCTCCCGGTCCACGTTGCACTCTGCCGCAACAGGAGAACCGCTCGAATGGCCCGGAAATCTCACCCCGGAGGGGTGGCGCGAAAATAGCCCCGGATGGAGCGCAGCGGAATCCGGGGTGAGGGCATCAACAAGGATTGCGCCCCGTAGGGGCGCTGCGAAATCCTCATGGAAGAGAAAAAGGAGAGGCAATGAGCAGAGAGAGCGTTTCGCGGAGAGCTTTTTTGGAGATTTCGGCGGCGATGGCTGCCAGCGGCGTCTTGATGCCGCGCACACTGTGGGCCGCCGGGCAGGATGCGGTGCAGGATGTGCCGCGCTCCAACAACCACACCGGCTATGAAAAAGTGGAGTGGAAGGCCAAGCCCTTTCCCATGGCCCAGGTACGGCTCAAGCCCGGTCCGCTCAAGGAGATGCAGGAGCGCGACCGGGTGTATCTCTTCCTGTTGCCCAACGACCGCCTGTTGCACAGCTTTCGCTTGACGGCCGGCAAGCCCTCGACGGCCCAGCCCCTGGGCGGCTGGGAAGCTCCGGACTGCGATCTTCGCGGCCATTTCGCCGGCGGCCACTATCTCTCCGCCTGCGCGCTGATGGTCGCCGCCACGGGCGACGAGCAGTTGCGCGTCAAGGCCGAGGCGCTGGTCGGCGGGCTGGCCGAGTGCCAGCAGGAGAACGGCTATTTGGGCGCCTATCCGGAGAGTATGTATGACCGCATGGTGAAGGGTGTGCAGTTGCCCGTCGAGCAGCACTGGAATAACTACGCGGATCACGTCTGGGCGCCTTTCTACACCTATCACAAGATTCTGGCCGGCCACATCGACATGTACGTCCATTGCGGCAGCGAGACAGCGCTGAACACCGCCCGCCGCATGGCCGACTGGGCCATCCGATGGGTTACCCCGCTCACCGACGACCAGATGGACAAGGTGCAGCGCATCGAGCACGGCGGCATGAATGAGGCGCTCTTCAACCTCTACGCCCTTACAGGCGAGAAAAAGTATCTGGACGGCGGCCTGCGCTTCGAGCACAAGCGCTTCTTTGAGCCGCTGGCCCAGCATCAGGACAAGCTCGACGGCCTGCACTCCAACACCAACATTCCCAAGGTGATCGGCGCGGCGCGGGGCTATGAGCTGACGGGCGACGAGCGCTACAAGGGCATTGCCGAGTACTTCTGGCAGACGGTGGTCGATCATCACTCCTTTGCCCCCGGCGGAACCTCCAACACCAATGAAGGCTGGAGCGCGCCGGACACGGCGGGCAGCCATCTGGGACCGGGCGGGCAGGAGTGCTGCTGTAGCTACAACATGCTCAAGCTCACCCGCCACCTCTTCGGTTGGAAGCCGGAGGCACGCTGGATGGACTACTATGAGCGCCTGCTGTGGAATGTGCGCGCCGGCACGCAAAGCACCGACGGAATGCTGATGTATTATCTGCCCACGATTCCCGGCGGATGGAAGACCTTTGGCGAGGCCTATGATTCGTTCTGGTGCTGCACCGGCACCGGCTCGGAGGAGTACGCCAAGCTGGTGGACACCCTCTACTTCCACGACGAAAATGCCCTCTACGTGAATCAGTTTGTCTCCTCCGAGGTGAGCTGGCCGGAGAAGCACGCCCGCCTGTCGCAGCAGACCGCCTTTCCCGAAGAAGAACGCACCAGCATCGTGGTGCATACCGAAAAGCCTGTCTCCTTTGCGCTCAAGCTGCGCGCGCCCCATTGGTCGCCGAAGATTGCAGTCTCGGTGAATGGAGTCGCGGAAAATGCGGTGGCGGGCAGCGACGGCTATCTGCTTCTGGAGCGTACCTGGAAGAGCGGCGACCGCGTCGAGGTGAGCCTGCCGATGACCCTGCGCCAGGAGCCGGTGGCCGGCAGTCCGGAACTGGCCACGCTCGCCTATGGACCGCTGGTTCTGGCCGCCAGCATGGGCCGCGACGGTTTGAGCAGCGACATGATCGTCAATCAAGGCCCGGATATGGATCGCCTGCCGCCTCTGCCCATGCCGCAGTTCGACGCGGGCGCTGACGCGGGCGGAAATCAGCCGTCGTGGGTCAAGAAATCCGGCGATGGGGAACTGCGCTTCCGTACCGTCGGCCAGATCAAGGAGATGGAGCTGAAGCCGCTCTATCAGGTGATGGACGAGCGTTACTCCGTCTATTGGCAGAAAGCACACAAAGCGTAAGCGCGGATGTTGATAAGTGATTTTGTAATCAAACCCATGAATCCGGTTTTCCCAAGTCTCTATTTTGAGAGCTGGGAAACCACAGAACAAAACGGGCTTTAGCCCACGAGGAATCAATGAAGAATTCAATTTCGCGGCGGAGTTTTCTGGCCGCCACCGGCGCCGCGGCGGCCCTCACGGCCATGCCCGGCAAGCTCTGGGGCGCAACGACAGCCAAGCAGCAGTTCGTCCTTCACGCCGAGCGGGAGGTGGGCGTGGTCAGCCCGCTCTTGCACGGCCAGTTTGCCGAGCACCTCGGCTCCTGCGTCTATGGCGGCCTCTGGGTGGGCGAAGATTCGCCCATTCCCAACATCAAAGGCTATCGCAAGGCCGCCATCGATCTGCTCAAAGAGCTGGGCGTGCCGGTGCTGCGCTGGCCCGGAGGCTGCTTTGCCGACGACTATCACTGGCGCGAGGGCATCGGCAAAAACCGCTCCAAGCGCGTCAATATCAGTTGGGGCAACTATATCGAGAACAACAGCTTCGGCACGCATGAGTTCATCGGCCTCTGCCGGTTGATCGGCGCCGAGCCGTACCTGGCAGGCAACGTCGCCTCCGGCTCGCCCTCGGAACTGCGCGACTGGCTGGAATACTGCAATTATCCGTCGGGGAGCAAGCTCAGCGACGAGCGCGCCGCCAACGGCTCGCCGGAGCCATTCAAGGTGAAGTACTGGGGCGTGGGCAACGAGAGCTGGGGCTGCGGCGGCAACATGCGCCCCGAGTACTACGGCGGCCTCTATCGCCAATTCGCCAGCTTCCTGCACGAGATGGGCGGCACCGAGCCGTTTCTCATCGCCTCCGGCCCCTCCGGCGACGATGTGCGCTGGACCCGCGGCCTGCTGGACACCACTCTGCCGATGCTGCCCGACGGCCTCAGCATGCACTACTACGAAGGCGGCGCCGCGGAGGCCACCAAGTTCGACGCAACGGCCACCGAAGAGCAGTTCAAAATCTTCAAGGGCGTCGAATTCGCCATCAAGCATCAGCGCGAGGTCCTCAACGGCTATCACGAAGGCTCGCATATCGGCCTCATCCTCGACGAGTGGGGCGTCTGGGATCAGATTCCCGAAGCCGACGAGAAGCGCTACGGCAAGCTCTGGCAGCAGAGCACCCTGCGCAGCGGCGTGGCCGCCGGCCTGGGCCTGAATATGTTCAACCGTCTGGCCGACAAGCTCTATATGTGCAACATCGCCCAGGTCACCAACGTCCTCCAGTCGCTGCTGATCACCGACGGCCCGGAGGGAAAGCGTTGCGTGCCCACCACCACCTACTACGCTTTCCTGCTCTTCAAGGAGCATCGCGGCAATACGGCGTTGCAAACCGAGAGCGACAACGAAGACCCGCTGGCCGTTTCCATCTCCGCGACCAAGGCCGCGGGCAAGCTGGTGGTGAGCCTGGTCAACCCCCGGGACAGCGCAGAGGCTACGGCCGAGTGCGCTTTGCCCGGAGTGAAGTCCGGTAAAGTCACCGCGCGCATCCTGCACAACGCCGACCGCAACGCCGCCAACACCTTCGACGCGCCGGATGCGATCACCCCCAAGCCCCACCCCGCGCGCATCGAGGGCGGCAAGCTGCTGGTGGATCTGCCGCCGCTCTCGGTGGTGACGGTGGTGGTGGAGACCGTTTAATGGGAGGGCTTCGCAATTTGCGGAGCCTCTTGCAAAACGCTCTTTTTGATAGCGAGTAAGCGTCAGGGCTGACGATGGAGTTTTACCGCTGCCTATTCAGGCCCCTGAAAAAACTCTGTAAACGAAGGGGCTTTACAGGCTGCGGAAAAACTCAATTCAGGCAGGTTTTGTAACAAGGGCACGACTTTAGTCGGGTCGAAAAACGTTGATAATAAAGGATGGGCTTCAGCCCCTGCGGGATTTTTCGAGGTATTTGCCCACATTCCGGCCTTTTTCCGCAGCCTTTTTCGGCCTTGGCCTTTGTCTCATTTCCATGATTTCTGCCAAACGCAACTAGAGTAACAATCACCAGTCTTTCAAATCACGGAGGTTCATCCATGCCGCTCACCGGGCAATCCTTTCTAGGCAACCAGCGCAGCGCTCTCGCCGGCGCGCCGATTCAAGCCATCAACCCCGCCACCGGCCAGCCGCTGGAGCCGGCTTACTCCTCCGCCTCGCCCGCCGAGGTGGAGCGGGCCGTCGAGCTAGCCGCCGCTGCCTTTCCGGCCTTCGCGCAGAGCTCCGGAAAAGTCAGAGGCGCATTTCTGCGCCGCATCGCTGACGGGCTGGACGCCATTCAGCCGCAACTGGCCGAGCGCGCCCATCAAGAGACGGCGCTGCCCATGCCGCGCCTGCTGGGCGAGGTAAGCCGCACCACCGGCCAGCTCCGCCTCTTCGCCTCGGTCATCGAGGAAGGCTCCTGGGTGGATGCGCGCATGGATCCCCCGCTGCCCGAACGCAAGCCGCTGCCGCGCATTGGCCTGCGTTCCATGCTGCGGCCGCTCGGCCCGGTCGCGGTCTTCGGCGCCAGCAACTTCCCGCTGGCCTTTTCCGCCGCCGGCGGAGACACCGCCTCCGCGCTGGCCGCCGGCTGCCCGGTCATCGTCAAAGCCCACTCCGCCCATCCCGGCACCAGCGAGTTGGTGGCCACGGTCATCCAGCAAGCTGTGGCTGACGCCGGTCTGCCGGAAGGCGTCTTTTCCCTGCTCTACGGCTCCGGCGCGCTGATTGGCGCGGCGCTGGTGCAGCATCCGCGCATCCAGGCCGTCACCTTCACCGGTTCGCTGCGGGCGGGCCGCACCCTGATGAACCTGGCCGCCGCCCGCCCCCATCCGATCCCGTGCTTTACCGAGATGTCCAGCGTCAATCCCGTTTTCCTTCTGCCCGGAGCGCTGAGCGGCGGGGCGGAAGCGCTGGCGCAGAACCTCTTCAATTCCTTCACCCTCGGCGCAGGCCAATTCTGCACCAAACCGGGGATCGTCTTCGTCCCGGATCATCCGGAGAGAGCGCCCTTCCTGCAGAAGCTCTGCGAGTTGGTCGGTCAGGCGCAGCCCTACACGCTGCTCACCCCCGGCATCAGCCGCGATTACGCCCGCTCCGTCCCTGCACGCGCCAGTCAGGCCACACTCGCCGCCCAAGCGCCAGACTCGGAGTCCGCGCCCGCCTGCCCCGCGCGCGCCGCGCTTTTTACCGTCGCGCTGGACGAATTCCTCGACGATCCCGCGCTCTCGGAAGAGATCTTCGGACCCGACACGCTGCTCGTTCTCTGCCCATCGGTCGCGGATTATCTTACAGCGGCAGAAGCGCTGGACGGCCAACTGACCGCCACGCTGCTGGGCAGCGCCGAAGACCTGGCCGCGCAGCAGCCGCTCGTCTGGCTGCTGGAGCAGAAGGCCGGACGGCTGATCTTCAACGGCTTCCCCACCGGCGTTGAAGTCTCCCACGCCATGGTGCATGGCGGGCCTTATCCGGCGACCTCCGACTCCCGCTTCACCTCCGTCGGCAGCCAGGCCATCTTCCGCTTCGTCCGGCCGGTCTGCTTTCAGAACTTCCCGGACGAGCAGGCGCCGGCCGAGTTGCAAGCCGCCAACCCGCTGGGAATTCCGCGTCTGGTGAACGGCATCTCCAGCAACGAGCCGCTGCCGGAATAAGTTTGGCTCGGCCAGATCGATGAAGAGAGACGCGTGGACTGGGAGGTCCACGCGACAGCCGGCCGGGAGGCGCTACAGTTTGATGCTTTGCAGCCCGGCTTGCAGCGTCGAGTTATACCTCCAGCCGCGCAAACAGATCCTCCACCGGGCCAGGACGCCCAAAAAGATAGCCCTGAAAGAACTGGCATCCCTCGACGTCCAGAAAGCGCCTCTCTTCTTCTCGTTCCACCCCTTCCACGATCACCTCTAAATTCAATTTCTGCCCCAGGGCCAGCACGGTGGACACAATGCACGCATCGCGGCTGTCGGTCAGCATATTGCTTATGAAGCTCCGGTCGAGCTTCAATTGATCAAGAGGCAAATCCTTCAGCGCGGAGAGCGAAGCGTAACCCGTTCCAAAATCATCCAGCGAAATCCGCACCCCGCTGGCTCGCAGCCGCCTCATCGTGGCCATGGTCTCCGGCACAGCCTCCAGGGTGATGTTCTCGGTCAGTTCCAGAATCAACCGCCGCGGATCAACGTGATAGCGTCCGATGGCGGCAAAGACTCCGGCGGCAAATTCAGCCTGGGTAAACTCGCGCGGACTCACATTGATCGAGAGGGTCAGCAATTCGGTCTCCAGACTCCGGCTCCATGCTGCCAGTTGCCGGCAAACCAGATCGAGAAGCCATCTTCCAATCGGCACCAGAAAGCCCTTCTCTTCTGCCAGATGAAGGAAAGCCGCGGGCAGCAGCAATCCACGGGTGGGATGCCGCCAGCGCAGAAGCGCCTCGGCGCCGATCAGTCTGCCCGCGCCGTCCACCTGCGGTTGATAGTGAATCAGGAAGGCATCCTCCTTCATGGCAGAGCGCAAATCCTCTTCCAGCATGGCGCGCTCCACCACCACGGCCTGCATGACGGCGCTGAAAAAACGCATTCTGTTCTTGCCGCCGCCCTTGGCCTGATACATGGCGATATCCGCCCGTTTCAGCACTTCGTCCAGCGATTGGTAATCGCTGTTGAACAGCGTTATGCCCATGCTGGCCGTGCAACTGCAGGAGCGGCCCTCCAACTGATGAGGCCGCTCCAGAACGCTTAGAATCTTCTCGCCCGCCGACGACGCTTGCAGGACCGCTTCATCCGGGTTGGTGCTTAGATTCGGCAACAGCACCACAAATTCGTCCCCTCCGAAGCGCGCCGCCGTGTCGTTGCGCCGCAAACACTCCTGCAAGCGTTCTCCCACCTGCTGCAACAGATGATCCCCCACGTCATGACCCAGCGTATCGTTCAGGGCTTGAAGTCGTCCAGGTCTAGGAACATCAGCGCCGCATGATGGCCCGTTCGCTTCCCAGCCGTCAGCAGTTGCTTCAGGCGATTCAGCAGCAGCCTTCGATTCGGAAGTTTGGTCAGCGGATCATAAAATGCCAGAGCTTCGATCTCCGCCTCGGCGCGCTTGCGCAGGGTGATGTCGCGGGCGGCGGCGAAGATGCCCTCCACCTCGCCCGACTTGTTCTTGAGGACAGATGCGTTATACAGCACCTCAATGATCTGGCCGGAGACATTGCGAATGGCCAGCGGATAATCCCGCACACTGCCGGTTTCAAAGACCTCCCGATAGCCCTCGCGCGCCTTCTCCGGCTGGGTAAAGTAGTCGCAGAAATCGCTGCCGATCAGAACCTCGCGCGTCAGGCCGGTCACCGTCTCCGTCGCCAAGTTGACATCGGTGATCTTTCCCTCGGAGCTAATGGTCACCATCGGGTCCAAACTGGCCTCGATCAGGCTGCGCGTATAGTCGGCCACCCGATGCTCCGCCTCTTCTGCGCGCTTATGCTCCGTAATATCGCGAACAATGGTCGAGACTCCCAACAGGTTTCCCAAGCCATCCTTGATAGGGCTTACTGACAGCGAGACCTGAATGCGCGTCCCATCCTTGCGCAGCCGCTCGGTCTCGTGGTGCCGCACCGTCTCGCCCCGCTTGATCTTCCGCAAAAGCTCATGGAAGTCCTCCATGAACTCCGGCGGAATCACTTTGGTCAGCGACTGCCCCATCATCTCCGCGGCGGTGTAGCCGTAAATCTCCTCCGCTCCCGGATTCCAACTGGTCACAATCCCATCCAGCGTTTTGCCCACGATTCCATCCGAAGTCGCGGTGACAATCGACGCCAGATGGAGATTCACCTCCTCGGCCAGCTTCTCGCGCGTAATCTCCTGAATGGTGCCGGAGACAGTGCGCGGCCTTCCCTTGCCGTCGCGTTCAACTTTCGCATGAACGCGCACCCATTTGCTTTCGCCCGCGCACACAATGCGGCACTCAAAGCGGCATTCGCCTCTCTCCAGCGGCGCGTTCCAGAGAGCTTCAAGATGTTCCCGGTCCTGCCGGTCAATGACTTCGTTAAGAAAAGCCTCTCTGGGCAGAATCTGACTTCCGATAGGTAGCTTGAAGATGCGGCGGGCTTGGTCGGACAAGACGAGGGTGTCGCCGGCGATATTCAGCTCCCAACTGCCGATCTGCCCCACGCTCAGGTGCTCGCGCAGGCGAATCAGCTCCCGATTGCGCCGCAGCAGGGCTTCGGCCAGCACGCTGAGCATGACACCCGTGCCGGTAAAGGTCGCAACTCCGATGCCTTCACCGGGATTGGGGATCCCAAAGGCGCCGATTGGTTCAAGAAAGAAATAGTCGGCGACGATGGCTGAGAGAAGCGTGGCCACCAGTCCTGGCCAAAGGCCGGCTGAGAATGCCGTCACCGCCACGGCCAGAAAATAGGTAGGAAAAGGGAGAGAGATAGGAAAGTAATATCCGATTCCCATGCGCAGAATTGTTGCCGCGGCCACCGCGAATGCGGCGATTCCATAGCGCGTAAGCCGGCTTTGAACTCCGGCTTGGGCAAAGAGGAAAAAGGTTCTGTCCAAAAAAACGGGGCCCATGTGCAGCCTCTCTGGCGCCCGATTCCGTGCATCCTAATTAGCGAATGCAGCCTCCGAATTCGCTCGGCAACGCGGCGCGGTTTGACCCAGGATCACATTTGTCTGTCAACAAAAGAGAATGAGGGTCGAACGCACTTTGGTCTGTGATTTGCAATACATATCGATCAAAATAAATAAGCAGGCGGCACAGTTTTCCATAGTGGGACAAAATACGAAATCAGATGTTATTGGTCCGGTTTTACTGATCTGATCACTGATCTTCGCACCAGCCATGAAGCGCATCGCGCGCAAGCATCCGCTGGCCGCACCGCAGGCGATTTACCAACTGCCGCGCTCGCCGAAGATATCGATCACCTTGGCCAGCCGGGTGCAGCCGTTCACCCAGTTGGCGCTCAGCGCGCGCTCCAGCCGGTCCGGGTCGCCCTCAAGCAGCGCGGCGATAATCTCCTCATGCTCGATCACCGAGATGTGCAGCTCATTGATGATCGAACTGGAATAGAGGCGCCAATAGCGCTCCGTCTGCGGCTCGATGGCCTGGTGCAAGGTGCTCAGGCGCGGCCCCGATCCGGCGGCCACCAGCAAGCGATGGAACTCATGGTCCAGGTCGAAGATCTCCGGGCCGTTGTAGCTTCGCTCGCGCGCAATCCGGTCCAGCTTTTCGTTGACCGGCCTCAGCTTGGCCGCCAGTTCCTCGCGCTCCCTCCGCGCCAGAGCGGCGGCGCGGCGTCCGGCCAGCCCCTCGATGCGCCCGATGATCGGATACAGTTCGTTGGCGTCTTCCTTGGTCAGCGGCGCAACAATCATGCGCGCCTTGCTGGAGTTGCGATGCTCGATGACGTAGCCCTCGCGCTGCAAGAGGTAGAGCGCGCCGCGCACCGGCGTCCGGCTCATATTCAGGTGTTCGCACAGATCGCCCTCGACGATCCACGTCCCCGGCGCCAGCTTGCCATGCACAATCAGGTCGCGAATCTGCTGAAAAGCCGTGTCGACACTGGTCCCATGCTCGGCCTTGACGGACTTCTTCTTGGAAACCTTGGCTGTCTTTTCTGTGGTCGAAACCATGCGCGTTCATTCTCCAGCCGTGCCCCTCGCGAATCTATGCAAAAACTCCGAGATACCGCGGCTCTTGGTCAATTCTAACAATAATTCAGCTCTTTGAATGCAATTCTGAATACATATTTCACGCTAGAATTTCGATGACGATCTATCGAAAAAATGCCGCGTTCCAAAACTCTGGAACGCGGCAGCTCTTTGGGAGCGGTTCGTATTGTGTTGGGTTTAGAAATCGAAGTTGCCGCGCCACACGATGCCGCGTGCGCCGCCGGCGGCGGTTGTAACTCCGAATCCATTGCCCATGGCGCCAGCATAGGCTCCTGGTTGATAACTGTTCAGGTTGGACGGCGCTCCAAGGCCCGTGCCCCAGGTCGTATGGTTGAATACGTCATAGATGGCAGCCTGCAAGGTGAACTTGACTCCCCACTTGATGGGCACCATCTTGCTGACCGACATGTCGGAAGTGAAGGCATGAGGGCCCCACAGCCAAGGACGAAGCCCAATGGTTCCGGGCGTTGTGTTTGGGGTGATATAGGTTGAGCCGGCAGCTGTGTACTTGGGGTTGATGAAGTAGCTGCCTCCATAGGGAGCCGTGTTCCAAATTCCAATCGACTTGCGCAACTGCTTCAGCGTCACATTGTTCAGATTGACGCCGCCGTCCGTGTAGTCGTTGAAGGTGTGGTTGCCGCCGGTCAGCATGAAGGGCTGGCCTGTTTGCATTTTGGAAATCGTGCCTACGTTCCAGCCGCCTACCAGCCGATCCACAAAGGCATTGGCGTTGCCCAGGAGCAATTTTCCACGGCCGATGGGCAGGTCATAGGTTCCATAGAGGTTGAAGATCTGGCGCACGTCCGTGTCGGTCGGGCTATAGCTGAGGTGCATATTGCGCAGCGTTACGGGCAAGAAATAGCTGCTATCCCCGCCGGTGACCGCGCGAATGCCGCTGTTCTTTGAAAACGTGTAATTGGCGTTGAAGTTGGCGCCATGGAAGTTCTTCTGGCGAAACTCCACTTGCACGGAGTGATAGTCAGAGATTCCCTGCGAGACCAGTACATTGGCTTGGATGCCGGGGGCATACGGGTTGGCCTGGAAGATATTCATGGGATACGGACCGTTGCCGCCGCCGGTGATACCGGCATTGTTTTGGCAAGGCGCGGACATTCCGCTTGCCAGGTTGCAGAAGTAACCCGCGTTCAAGCCGGCAAGCTGGGCAGCGAAATCGCCGACCTTGCCGTTCTGCAGGAAATAGATCAGTTGACCATTGTAAAATTGGCTGGCATCCCCGCCGAAGGCCGCCGTCATGATCGGCATTGTGGTGGCCGAGTTGGATGCCTCGAAGCCGCCGTCTGTATTGGCCGCAAGGTTGGCCTGCGCCTGCTGGAACTCTTTCAGGAAGCCGTTCTCGAAGACGTTCACTTCGTTGGCGTCGATCGGCAGCCATTCATGCACACCTTTGTTGCCGACGTAACGCACTTCAAGAGCATTGCCCTTGCCCAGTTCCCGCTGAATCCCCAGGTTCCACGACTGAATGTAAGGTTGCTTGATGTTTCCATCAATGGCATAGTCCTGCGCATAATCGAATGCCAGAGACGATTCGGTGTAGCTGGGCTGCACCTTGCTAACATCCGTAAAGAACACGGAATCGGGAATGACAGGACTATTCGTACCATCATTCTTCACACTGTCAAAAGCATAGGCTCCGGGAGCGAAAGTGCCCGCGGGCTGAACGCCTCCGACCGGTTGCACGGACGCTGCGTTGATGTTGTTGGAGATGCCCACGCCGCTGCCCTTCACGTAGTCATAAAAGTCCTGTTCTGCCATGGTGTAGTTGCGCAGAGCATATCCGGCGCGGATCACCGTTGCCGATCCTCCCAGCAACTTGCCCAGAAGTCCGTCCTTGACGGTGGGATTCCATGCCACGGCGAATGAGGGCTGCGGACTGACGTACCAGGGCGAATAGGCATGTACTCTTGGGGTGAAAGAGGGATCTGAATTGACGGCCTTGAACGAGCCGGGATTGAACTGGTTCATATAACCGGACGGTCCCCAGACATCGGCCATGCTGAGCGTGTAGTAGTTGCCGGCTTTGTCATAATCGTCGCCGGTGAAATCCCAGCGCATGCCATAGTTGAGGGTGAGAGACGGAGTAACGCGCCAACTGTCCTGGCCCCAGAATCCGAATGCTCCCTGAATTTCATTCCACACCGGGCGTCCGGGGACGAAGGTGCCGGTGGCCGGATCCATCACATTACTGTGATACTCATCGGAGAGGCGGCCTGACCACATCGCGTAATAGGCCTGGGCATTATTTTGATCATTGCTGTTCGAGTCGGGCATAGTGGTTCCAGAAAAAGCGTTGATCGCTGGATCGCCGCCTCCCATGCCCATGTCGATGTACTTCCATCCCTGCGGATTATTCCAATAGTGATCTTGCTCGCGATACCAGCTTCCTCCCGCGTTCACGTTATGCTTGCCGTGCTGCCAGACAAGGTTGTCTGACATGCTGCCCTGCGGATAAAAGAAGTTGATACTGCCGGCGTGCTGGTAAGCGCTGCCCGTGATACCTTCCGGAGCGTCCCACTCGACCAGATTTTCCTGGGTAATCGAGTCGCCCAACACCGGCTTGACGCCGCTGTAGTAATACAGATAACCGCCGTGCAACTGGTTAATGAGATGAGGATTGATGGAATAATCCACGCCCAGGGAAGCGGTGTAGCTCTTCGAGAAGGTATTTTCGGCTGAATCCAAAGTCCCAGGGTAGCGCTGGCCGCCGTCATTGGGTTTTTGGAAGTTGGTTTCATTGAAAGCCAAGTTGACGCGCAGATTTTGCGTGGCATTGTAGTCAACACGAAAGGTCGGATAGTAGGTTGTGCTGTTCGTTGGCACGGCGAAGCCTACGTTCGTAATGTTAGCCGGATCAGACGTGTTGGGGATGATTGTCGCGTTGGAGTCAGTGGCGATATCCTGGTTGATCACCGCCATTTCGTGGGCCATGCCTGTATTCGGCTGATACCATATCGAACTTCCCAGGTCCACGGTCTTTGCCAGGGTGAAAAGATTGTATGGGGTTCCCGCCGCGTCCGTGAAGATGCCATTCTGCAGGTTCTTGCTCGGGATAAGAGAGGTTTTCGTCGTGCTGCCTGGGGTCGTTAGGCGCGTGAAGCTGGCGAAGAAGAATAGCTTGTCTTTGTACCTGGGAATGGGAATCGGGCCGCCGACGCTCGGTCCCCACACAAAGGTGTGGTTTTCTGAACTGGAGCGTACCTGCGCGGCTGTGGTATAGCCTTGGGCAATGGCCCAATCAGCCCAGTACCCGAATGCCTGAAAGTAAGAGTTGGTCAGGTCGCCATAGACGCGTCCGTGGTACTTGTCGCCGCCGCGGCGGGTGGTGTAACCGGCCTGCATGTTGGCTTGTCCATAACCTTGGTTCAAATCCAACTGATCGGTCTGCACCACGACTTCATCGATGTTCTCCGTGCGCGCCATTACGACGGGAACGGAATTGCCGCCATCCTTCATGCGGCCTGGACTCGACACAACGCCATCGATGGTGTTGGTTTCAGCGGCTCCCCGCATGCCATTGTAGATGCCGTCAGAAGCGCCAGATACGAGACCGACCAGCTCGCTGGCATCACGATTGGCGATGGGCAAATCGTCAATCGACTTTGTATCGAAGTTGCTGCCAATGGCATTGGCTGAGGTTTCCAACACCGGAGAGGCTTCAGCCACCACTTCGACATTGAAGGAGGTGGCGCCTACCTTGAGCTTTACGCTCAAGTCCGTGGTGCGGGCGGATTCCACCACAACGCTCTCGTACTTCTGGGTAGCAAATCCAGTCTTCTCCACGGTCAGCGTGTAGGTGCCGCTCAGCAGGCCGGAAAACGTGTAGAGGCCGCTCTCCAGCGTGCTCCCGGTGCGCGCGTCCTTCGTCTTCACATCGACGAGCGTCAGTTTGGCCCCCGGCACCAACCCGCCGGTGGGATCTGCAACGGTGACCACGATGGTTCCACGGGTGCCCCCCTGCGCCCATAGGCTTCCGGCTGACTGGGAAATCAACAGCAGCCCCACAATCAAGCCCATCCAACAGCTTGATAAACGGTAAAATCTTTGCGTCTTCATCCACTCTCCTCCAAACTTGACCATGAATCCATCGTGAGAAAACCGGATTGCGCGGCCATCGAACAGGCTCTCCCGCCCATCCATCACTGCGCTCGAGCCGAGCGATCCAGATTTCTTCCGGCGGAGTCCCTTTGGGTTAGAAAACGTATTCTCGTATTCCACCACGAATTGAATTATGTATCCTACATTGTATTTTTGGCAACAAGAAAATTTCTCCGTCCCTGCCATGCCCGCTTCCTGCCCGCCCATTTATCTGTTTATCTAATTGATTCTTCATTGGATAGAAAGCTACAGCGGGACGAAAAAAAGTTGCGAAACAGCGTTCATTCCCGTCCTCGGAAAACCTTTTCTTGACTCCTTGACTGCTTTCACGGCAGAGATTTCGGCAAATTCGCGCCACTATGCCTTTGCTCTGGCCGTCATTCAGCCCAAATCATAGGCTCTGATTCCCGCAAAAAGACTGCCGCGTTCCCGGAATGCGGGCACGCGGCAGAGGCGGGTGAAGCTATTTTTGTGGTTTCAGCAGGCTTGCCTCCCACCCTGGCCGCATGAACAAGAACGGGCGAGGGTGGGGGATCCAAACGGGTTTGGTTAGAACTCGATCTTGAGGCGGGCCTGGATTTGGCGCGCCGCGTTCGAGGGTCCACCGGCAGTGCCGAAGCCGGCATCCTGTACGCCACCATCCATAAAACCGTTGCCGTTGCCAAAGACCGGGTGATTCCATACGTTCAGGAACTCGCCTTGGAAGATCGTCTTGACATCGCGCCAGACGGGAAAGCTCTTGGAGATGGAGACATCGTGGTAGAAGCCATGCGGCCCGTAGAGGAACAACGGCGACTGCAAGGCGCCCGCAGCGGTGTTGGGCTTGATGTAGGTAGTGTTGGCCCCGCCCGTGGCTGCTGAAGCCAGATACTTCGAATCCAGCATCGTCACGTAGTTGGGCACGCCGTTCGCGTAGTTGGCGGCCTGGGTCGCGGCCGGCAGGCGATGCATGTGGACGGCCTTCTGCAACTGGGCGCGGGTTACGCCGCTCAACACAACGCCGCTGTCGGCATAGTCGTTAAAGGTCTGAAAGCCGCTGCTGAGATGCTGCGGCATGCCGGTCTGCCAGGTGATGATGTTGCCGATGGTCCAGTTTCCGGCCAAACGGCTGGCCAGGTTATTGGAACTCAGCCATTGCTTGCCCTTGCCGAAGGGCAAGTCGTAGGTGCCGTTGACGTGGATCACCTGGCGAATGTCGTATTCTGCCGGCATGTTGTTGATGCGCTTCAGGCTTTTGCGCAACGTGAGCATGGAAGCGCCGCCGGTCCAGTTTTCCTGCGAAGACATTCCGAGCGTATGGCTCCAGGCATAGTTGGCGTTCAACTGCAAGCCCTTCCAGCTCTGCTGACGGAACTCGACCTGCAAGGAGTCATAGTTGGAGTAGCCGGCGGCGGTCAGGTAGCCCGTGCCGTAGTTGTTGGCGGCATAGGGATTGGCCTGCCAGAAGTTGATGGCCTGCGTCCCCCCCCCAGTGATGCCCAGGTTGTTGGCGCAAGGGGTGAAGTTGCCGCCGATCAGGTTGCAGAGGTAAGGCGCCGCGCCGTTCGTCGTACTCAACACGTTGGCCAGCGCGCCGGCTTCGCCATTCTGCAGGAAGGTAATGAATTGCGAGTTGGTAAAATCTTGCAGGCCGACCCCAGGACCGCCATCGGCCTCGCCCTGGAAGGACTGCGTCATGATGGGCAAACTGTTCGGCCCTTGGCCAAAGTTGCAAGCAGGATAGCCGGGTTGGCCGCAATTGGGATTCGCCGTTACGTAGGCCGCTAGGTTGGCCTGCGCGTTCTTGAACTCGGTCAGGAAGCCATTCTCGAAGATGTTCACTTCGTTGGGGTTTTCCGACACCCACTGATGCACCGAGTGATTGCCGTTGTAGCGCACTTCAATGGCGCGGCTGGAACCCAATTGGCGTTGAATTCCCACGTTCCATGTCTCGACGTAGGGCTGGGGAATCTTGGGGTCCATGCCGGTGAACGGGAAACCCCCAAACGCCAAAGCCGAGGCATTTTCCGAGGCAACGTAGCTGGCCGGACTGACGCCGACGGTCGGTATCGCATCGCCCAGAGCCAGGCTGCCCGCCGTAAAGTATCCGGTTGAAGTGGAGGTCGAGGGATAGAGCCAGAAGTTCTGGAAGTAGAACTGGCCGTAATCCGAGGCGTAATCCCAGATGAACTGCTGCGGCTCGGTGAACTTCTTCAGGCTGAAGCCGCCGCGCAACACGGTGCTGTGCCCCCCCAAGAATTTGGCGAAGGGACCGGAGGTCACATCGGGATTCCAGGCAAAGCCGATCTGCGGCTGGGGTGAGCGATGCCAGGGCTGGTAGGCGTGGGTAGTGACGGCGATGGTGGGATCGGCGATACCCTTCAAGGAACCGGGATCAAAGAGATCGCCGACCGCCGTCGGGCCAAAGACGCCGGCGCTGCCCCAGGCATGATAAGCGCCGCTGATGTCGTGATCGTCGCCGGTATAATCCCAGCGAATGCCGTAGTTGAGGGTCAGAGTGGGCGTGATCCGCCAGGAGTCCGAGGCGTACCAGGACCAGGCGTTGGCCACCTCATCCAGCGCATAGGAACTATGGCCGGTGTCGTAATTCCCGGTCTTCGGATTGTAGGCATAGAGGCCGGTCACGCTGCTGATGCGGCCGGTCAGGGTGGCATACAGACTCTCAGCTTCGCCGATCTGGCCTGGGGACGCATTGGGGAAGGCAACGTTGGTAAAGGCGTTCAGCGCCGCATCGCCGTTGACCAGTCCCAGAGCCTGATAGTCGATGCCCATCGGCGTATTCCAGTAGTGGTCCTGCTCGCGATACCAGGAGAAGCCGAACTTGGCGGTATGATTCTTGCGCTGCAAGGAAACAGTATCCGAGAGATTGAAGAGCGGATAGTACATCGTGACCGGCAAAAAGTAGGACTGTCCTGAGGTGCCCAGCGCCCAGGAGACCGAGGGCTGAGTCAGATAGAGCGGCGTGGCAAAGTCGCCGGGGATGAAGTTGTTGTAGAGGAAGCCGCCGCGGAACTGGTTGATCAGCGTCGGAGTCGCCTCCCAATCAACCAGCACGCCAGTGGTGAAGTTGCGCATGAAGTTCCCCGCCGTTTCATTGGCGAACTTGGGCCCGGGCAACTGCGGAGCGTAAGCAGACGGCTGACGCATCTGCGTCATGCTCCAGGAGAGGCCGGCGCGCAGCTTGGGAGAGATGTTGTAATCGAACCGCCCGTCGGGAAAGTAGGTGGTAGAGGGATTGTTGTTGTTCCAGGCGAGCCCCTGTACGTTGGGATCGGTGGCGTTGTTGGTCACCGTGCCGTAGCTGTTGACAGCGTTGACCAGCGCCAGTTCACTGGCCACGGCTGCGTTCGGAGTCGTGTTGTAGACCGTCGCGCTCTGCACATAATTGTTGACCAGGTTGTAGAGATTGACGGTGCTGGTTTGCGTAACGCCGTTGTTGTCGGTCCAAGTATAGCCGAAGTTGCCGGCCTGCGCCGCCGAACTGAGTAGCGTCGCGCCCACAACGGAGCTTCCCGGAACCTTCTGTTCGGAAAAGTTGCCAAAGAAGAAAAGCTTGTCGCGCAGGATGGGTCCGCCGACGCTGACCCCGAAGTCGTTCATGATCAACTTGGGCTTGCGAATGGCGCTGGAAACCGCAGTCTTGGCCGCATCATTGTTCCAGGAGTTGGCATAGAGTCCGCTGTTTCTGAAATCGTCAAAAACGCTTCCATGAAACTTGTTGGTTCCGCTGCGAGTCACGTAATTGACCTGCATGGAAGCCTGGCCGTAGCCCTGATCGACATCCATCATGTCGGTCTGAATCGACATCTCCTGCACGTTCTCGATTCGCGCCGTTACCGCGGGCGCGGCATTGCCGCCATAATACTTGCCACGCGAAGGGCTGCCGATCACTCCGTCGATATTGGCCGAGGTATCCATCTCCACCTGACCATTGAAGTTGCCCAGCGATAGTCCTTCATTGCCAGTTCCCTGCAATCCGGCAAAGCCCGGCGTCAGGGAGACAAGGCCGGAGAGATCACGGCCTTGCAAGGGCAGATCTTCAATGTATTTCAGATCAATGACCTCGCCGATCGAGTTGGAACTGGTTTCGATCAAGTTGCTGGCGCTGGCGTCCACCGACACAGTTTCATTTTGCTTGCCGATCTTCAGGCTCACCAGCAGGCCGGTGGTCTGCGCGGCATGAACCGTGATCTGATCAAGGCTCTCCGTGGCGAAACCCTCTTTGGAGACATTCAGCCGATAGAGACCGATGGGCAGGTTGAGAAAGATGAAATCGCCCTTGCCGGTGGTCTTGGCCGAGTGCTTGTCATTCGTCTCCACCTGCACCAGCACCAAGCTGCTGCCCGGAACCAGGTCGCCATGGGGATCCACTACTGTTACGGAAATCGTTCCTTGGGAGCCGGACTGCGCCCAAACCATTCCGGTTGTCGCTGCAAGCATTAAAAGCACGAGTACCCAGGCGGGCATGCGGTAACATCTGTGCGTCTTCATTTTTTCTCCTCCACTTCTGGCCTTTACCCGGTAAAAATGATGCAATTTCCTGAAATTCTCTTCGCGATACCGCGATCGGCCGCTGGTTGCCCAATCGACGGGAAACGAGCCTGCAGAACTGGCTGTATCCAATTCAGCAGACCGCGCGCTCGTTTCATGCTCGGAATAAAATTATGTATCCTGAATTGTATTTATAGCAAGAGCTATTTTGCATTTTTCTGAAATCTTTTTGACCGCCCGTAGTCGCAGAGCTGGAAGCCGCCTCACGGAAAAGAGGAATCCGTAGTCGAATCCCCGCTTTTCTTTCTGATTATCTTAAAAACGGCAGTTGAGAAGCCTTCATCCATCTTCAATGTCAGATTTGAGAACCGCTGAATCTTGGCGCTTTGGAACCAAGGCACGACTTCAGTCGTGCCGTAAAAATCTGATAATAAAGGTCGGGCTTCAGCCCCTGCAAACTTCCGCGGTTGAGAAAATTGCTTCTTCGGCTCCCGCTCAAACTCCGGAACTGCTCCGCACCTCGCCAAAAGGTTGAAATCCTCCATCTTTGCAACCCATTTGGATCAGTTGGCCTTATCTACCGCCCTTCATCCGCCGTGTTTAGGTTGATTCATTTGTGAACAGGCAACTTCTGCCGATCCTGCTCTTTATTCCAATCCGGGGTTGGCTCATTCAACAGGTTGCGCACAAAAAAATCCATCAGCTTGCGCTCCCCGTAGCGCCCGCCCGCCCCGTGATCGCCGCCGGGAACGAAGAGCAGGTCAAAGTCCTTATTGGCCTTGATCAGCCGGTCCACCACCTGCAAAGTGGTAGCCGGGTCCACGTTCTTGTCCATCTCGCCCATCACCAGCATCAGCTTGCCTTGCAAGCGCCATGCGTTCTCCACATTCGACGACTCGGCGTACCATGGCCCCACCGGCCAGCCCATCCACTGCTCATTCCACCAAATCTTGTCCATGCGGTTATCGTGGCAGCCGGAGTTCGCCACCGCCGCCTTGTAAAACTCCGGATGAAAGAGCAGCGCTCCCATCGCGTTTTGCCCGCCCGCCGAGGTGCCAAAGACGCCCACCCGCGTAATGTCGTACCAGGGATACTGCGCCGCGGCCGCCTTGTGCCAGAGAATGCGGTCGGCAAAGCCAGCGTCCTTCAAATTGCGCCAGGCCACGTCGTGAAAGGCCCGCGAGCGGTTGTTGGTGCCCATGCCGTCGATCTGCACCACCACAAAGCCCAGCGCCGTCAGCGGCTGGATGCGCGTGGTAAAGCTCTTGGGCACAAACGAACCCTGCGGACCGGCATAAATGTCCTCGACCACCGGATACTTCTTCTTGGGATCAAAGTTCATCGGCCGCTGAATCACGCCCCAAATCTGCGTCTTCCCGTCCCGCCCCAGGGCATGAAACGGCTCGGCCGGCTGCCAGCCCGCGGCCTTCAGCGGCGCATCGTCGGCCGCTTCCAGCGCCAGCGCCAGACTGCCATCGGCCTTGCGCAGCTCCATCACCGGCGCCAAATCCAGCCGCGAATAGGTGTCCACAAAATACTTTCCGTCCGGCGAATAGCTGGCCATATGATCGGCCTTGAGCGGCGTCAGCGCCGTCAATCCCGTGCCGTCGAAGCCAATCCTGTAGCTGTGAACGTAATAGGGATCTTCGTCCGGATTCATGCCGCTGGCTTCAAAGTAGAGCTGCCGGTTGGCCTCATCCACATAATCCACGGCCCGCACCACCCACTCGCCCTTGGTAATCTGCCGCAGCAGAGCGCCCGTGTGCCCGTCAAAAAGATACAGATGCTCCCAGCCGTCGCGCTCCGAGGCCCACAGAATCTCCTTGCCGTCAGCCAAATCCTTGCGAAAGTACTTGCCGTGGTCGTACTGTTCGCGCGTCAGCGGCTCGTAATTGATGAAGGTCGCACTCGCCTCCGAAAGCAACGAGCGCGCCTTGCCGC
The DNA here is from genome assembly GCA_964450895.1 of uncultured Occallatibacter sp. Classification (GTDB taxonomy): domain Bacteria; phylum Acidobacteriota; class Terriglobia; order Terriglobales; family Acidobacteriaceae; genus Telmatobacter. Next base: position 26,746 of record CAYVGW010000001.1, read on the forward strand.
TGGCCGCGTCCACTTCGATCAGCCGATAGATCTGGTGGCCGCGCTGGTTGTACTCGAAGGTGACGCCGCGCCCATCCTTCCACCAGGCAAAGGGCGTCAGTTCATACGGGTTGGGAAAGAGGGCGTTGTCGATGGGCAGTTCGCGGCGGGCAGCCACATCGAAGAGTGCCGGCTGAAAGAGCGGGAGCAGGTCGCCGGCTTTGGGATAGACCATCATCGAGTGCTTGGGCTGAAGCTGGTCGGCGGGCGAGGACTCGATGTAATGCACCTCGCGCTTGTAGCCAGGCCGGATGCGGTAGGCGGCCAGATGCTTCGAGTCCGGGCTCCAGGCCAGCAGATCGACGGCGTAGTAATCGCCCTCCGAGCCGTCCTGGCTCAAGAGTACCGTCTGCTTCTCCGCTTCCTCGGTCTTGGCGTGAGCCGGACGCACGGCCACATTGTAGTTCTCGACAAAGGCCAGCCAGTTGCCGTCCGGCGAAAGAGCGGCGTGCGCCGGGCCATTGATTGCGCGGGGCGTGGAATCGTAGCCGCCGTCGTCCGGGGCAGGCTCTTCGCCCGCCGCCGCGGGCAGTTTGGCGCAGGCGTAGGCCGCCAGATCGCAGCGCCAGCGGTCGTTTTCGCGCTCGAAGACAAAGGCCTTCCCGCCGGTCTCCATGTGGAAGTGTTCGAAGGGCAGCGCCTCCGCCTTCACCGGCTCACCCAGCGCTTTGGTCAACGCTTCGGCCAGACGCGCAGAATCGAAGGCCGGCTGGCGGCTCTGCTTCTCCGCATCCACCAGCACAAACTCATGGCCGCCGGGGATCGTGCGGCGATAGACGAATTGGTCGCTCCCCTCGATCCACTCGACGCCATCCGGCAAGTGGTTGACCAAGCCTTTGTACTTCTCCCGCAGGTTCAGCGCCTGTTCGTAATCGGCCGGACCAAGCTGCGCGCTCAGCACAGCGGAGGACAGCACAATCGTCAGCAGAGCAAACACAGTGCGCCGGAGCAGCACATTGGTCAATGGATGCATTGAATTCGATTCCTTTCACTGAAACTGTAGCGCCGGTCTCCAGACCGGCTGTAACGCGAACGTCCTCGTCCGCGCTTCTCCCGCGAAGCATGAAACTTGGGTACCCCACCCTCGCCGGGTCTTTGTTTTTGCGGCTAGGATGGGATTCTGATCATCTCTACTGCAATTAGGAGAAATGCTCTAACTCTGCCCAACCTCGTTCGCTACTGCCTCCGCCGCCAGCGTCGAAACCGGCGCCGGGTAGACCGGTGGCCGCCCGCCTGCTTTCTCCCAACCGAAGAGGAACTCCGTCGCGCCTCCGCAGACCCGCCCCTGGCAAGCTCCCATCCCGCAGCGGGTGTGCAGTTTGGCCTCGCGCGCGGAGCCGCGCCCCTCCAATTCGCCGCGCGTCACGTCCTCGCAGCGGCAGACGATCGTCTCCGCCTCCGCCAAAGCACGCAGCTCAGGGCGTAGAGCAAAGGCCCGTTCCAGACGCCGCGCAAATCTCTGCATCCGTTGAGCTTGCGGCATCATGGCCAGGGCTTCGATCTTGCGTCCAGCAGCCGCCCAGCCGGCGATCTGCCCTTCCACCAGCGCTTTGTCCAAGCCGCCAATCCCCGTCAGTTCGCCCACGCAGGCCACATTCCGCACGGAAGTTTGCTGCTCGCTGTCCACGGCTACGAAACCATGCTCGATCCGGCAGCCCAGCAGCCGGGGAAGCTCCAGGTTGGGCACAAGATTGAATCCGCAGGCCAGCCAATCGCAGGCCAGGGTCCACTGCCTGCGCCCGTCAGTCAGCGTGACCCGCTCGACGCGGCCCTCGCCTTCAGCCCGCACCACCCAGACACCGGTTCGATAAGGGACGCGCAGGGTCGCGAACCGGTAGCACGCGCCCTCGGCCAATTTGCTGGGTTGGCCCAGCAGCGTCAGGCCAAAGCCGGCCAGCCGGGCCAGCGGCGCCTGCTCATAGATTCCCTCGATTCGCGCGCCCGCGCCGGCCACTCCCGCCGCCACCGCCAGCAGCAACGGCCCGCTGCCCGCCACCACCACGCGCTTGCCCTTGGGGTCGAGTCCCCCTTTGACCAGGGCCTGCATACCGCCCGCGCCCATCACTCCCGGCAGCGTCCAGCCGGGAAAGGGCAGAAAGCGCTCGCGCGCCCCGGTGGCCAGAATCAGGCTGCCGAACTCCACGTCGCGCCCCTCGCCTGCGCGCTCCAGCCGGAGAAGATTCGGCGCGGGCCGGTCAATCGCCTGCCAGCCCTGATCCACCGTGCAGCCGCTCCGCCGCAAACGGGCCATCCAGTCAAAATAGCCCGTCCCCTGGGGGTATTTTCGCGCCGTTTCCCTTCGGATTCCTCGCCAAATCTGTCCGCCCGCCGCCGCGCCGCCGTCCAGCAGGCAAACCCGCTTGCCCGCCTCGGCAGCCACCGTCGCGGCGGCCATTCCGCCCGGACCCGCACCCACCACAACCACGTCGAAGCGGTCGCTCATCCTGTCACGACCTCCATCCCCGGCTCGCAGATCAATTGGCAGCTTTGGCGGTGCGCAACGCCGTTGACCGTGGCGCGGCACTCCATACAGATGCCCATCCCGCAGAGGGGCGCGCGCGGCTCGCCCCACACGGAAAGCCGGGTCGGCTCACCGGCCATCATCACCGCCGCCGCCACAGTTGTGCCCTCGGCCACCGATACTGTCTTGCCATTGACCGTGATGGTCATTGCCTTGCCTCCCGCTGCGCATGAAACTGTAGCGCCAGCCTCCTGGCCGGCTGTTACGTGGACCTCCCGATCCACGTTTGTTTCTATTCAGGAACAGCAAACAGATTCTATGATTGCATACAATTTTGTATATCACAGATGACGCAAGAAGAAAAATCTCTCTTGTGGCTTGCAAAATCACCCGTCTGGATCACAAAAGGCCGCGCCTAGGAAAAATCGTCGATGGTGGGCTTGATCACCAGTTCCGGCACGTGGGCGCGCGGGGGCAGCTTGATCAGCAGACGCACCGCGTCGGCAATGTCTTGAGGTTGCAGGATCGATTCGCGGCGGCCTTCATTCACCACCACGCCCACGCGCTCGCCGCGCGCCTCCAGCAGCGTGGTGTTCACCTCGCCGGAGTAAATCACGGTGGAGCGAACCCCCCGCCCACGCTCCTCGCGGCTGATGCTGGTGCCCAGCGCGCCCTGGGCGAATTTGGCGGCGGAGTAGGCCGCGCCGGTGATGGTGTTGGCGCGCAGGCCGGCAAGCGAGGAGATCTGCACAATCAGCCCGCCGCCGCGCGTGCGCATCGAGGGCAGCACAAAGTGAATGGCGTTGAAGGCCGCGGTGAGATTGGCGGCGATCACCCGGTCCCAGTCGGCGGGGTCGAGCGAGCGCAGGCTGCGCTGGCGGACGTTCATTCCGGCGGCGCAGATCAGCACGTCGATCACGCCCAGATGCGCCAGGGTCTGCTCGACCATGGCCTGCGCCTGGGCGCGGTCGGTCAGGTCGCAGGGCAGGAGGATGGCTTTCTCAGCGCCCGCGCCCAGTCCGCCCCGCAGAGCTTCCAGCTTGGCAACGTCCCGGCCAACCAGGGCCAGGGCGTAGCCTTCTTCCGCCAGCATCAACGAGATCGCGCTGCCCAATCCGCCGCTCGCGCCAATCACCAAAGCCGTCTTTTGCGTCATTACTGAATCTCCCATGCGTCGCACACCGGCTCTCGCCGATCAAATTGTAGCGCCGACCTCCTGGTCGGCTGTAACGTGGACCTCCTGGTCCACGCTTGTTTCTTTTCAAAGTTCCGCCAGAAAAAGGCCAATCGAATAGACTTCCTTGTATTCGATCAGCCTGATCTCCGCATCCGCGAGGATCGACTTCCACTCCTCGGCCGGTAGCGGCATTCCCTTGCCACGCAATCGATGAATCAGCAGGTAATCGAGCTGCGCGAATTGCGAAGGCGGCTTCTTGACTGTGTCCGGCGTCTCCGGCGGCATGGTTTCAGAAAAAAGAAAGAGCTTGCCGGGAAAGGCTTGCTTGATCTCGCGCAGCACTTCGACGATGCGCTGCCTGCCGTAACGGCCAATCTCGTGCAATAGGTAGATGGAGGCGACCACATCGATCCGCTTGCGCGTCTCCTCATCCAGCGGCAGCGGCTCCGCGCCGATCTCCGCGCGAATCACGCGCAGGCGCGACTCCAGTCCATAGCGGCGAATCTTCTCCTCCGAGCCGGCGATCTTCTCCGGCAGCTTGTCGATGCCGATGCCCCGAAACTCCGGATCGGAGCGCGCCATCTGCACCAGAAAGCCGCCTGAGCCGCAAGCCAGATGCAGAAAATTATGGAGATTGCGCTCGGCCAGAATCTTCAGCACCGCCGGAACCAGCCGCACGCTGGTCAACTGTTCCGTGCCCAGGCCGGAGTGCACCGTGGAGTGCGTCTTTTCAATCTCCGCGCGCGTGGTTTCCTGGCGCAGCAGTGGGCCGATACTGTGCAATTGCCCGCCGTAGCCGCCCAGATTGATATTCAAGACGCCGCGCATCACCACATTGGAGAGCCGCGAGCCATACCCGGTCAGCTCGAATTGCCCGTCTGCCGCGCTCAGAATTCCGCAGCCGACAAGATAATGCAGCAGCGACAGAAGGACTTCGGCGTCCAAGCGCAGCGTCTCCGCGACCTCGGCGGCGGTGAAGCGCGGATGCGTCAGCGAGTACTCGTAAAATCCGCTATCCCACAGAGCCAGAAGCACTTGCATCAAGATTGTGTGGCTGATCATGCGCATGCCTTCGGCCATGCACTTGACGCCCTCCAGCTCGCCGGAGAGTTTGCGCGCACGCGCCCCTTCGGCCAGCAAGTCGTATGGGTCGGCGGGCGGCGGCAAGGTTGGCGGCTTGGCGGCTGGATTGGTGCTCATCGGTTTCTCCTCATGCGTTTCACGAACAACATACGCGTTTGAAACGAGCAGTATGCGCGTTTGAAACGAACAATATGCGCGTTTGAATTGAATGTAGCGCCGGTCTCCAGACCGGCTGTCGCGCGGGCGTCCTCGCCCGCGCTCGTCCAGGCTAATAACTCAATTACACGGTCTTGGCGTCCGATGCGTTTTTCCGGGCGTGGGCGCGTTTCAGCAAATAGATGCGCGAGAAAGTCTGCGTCTGCGGACTGGGCGTGCGCTGCGCGCTCACGTTGACGCAAGCCGGCTTGCCCGATGCGAAGGCACGCTCCAGCGCGGGGCCGAGCTGCTCGGCGCTCTCGACAAACTCTCCATGCGCGCCCAGGGATTCGGCCAGCAGATCCCAGCGCGTGTTGGTCAATTCCGTTCCCACCACGCGATCCGGGCCGAACCATTTCTGCTGATAGTAGACCTCGACGCCGAAGGCCGCATCGTTGGCCACTACGACCACCACCGGAATGCCGTAACGCACGGCTGTCTCCATCTCCATGACGGAAAAGCCCAGCGCGCCGTCGCCGGTCATCACCACTACCTTCGCATCGGGAAAGGCCAGCTTGGCGCCGATCGCGTACGGCAGGCCGACGCCGAGGTGGCCCAGCACCGTGCTGGCCTGCCAGCCTCCGGAGCGGCGGGCGGTCATGCAATAGCGCGCCCAGGAGGAGAAATCGCCGCCGTCAAAGGCCAGAATGCTCTGCTCGTCGAGGAGTTTTTCCACCTCCAGCGCAATCCGCGCCGGATGTACGCCGGGCTGGGTGGAGACGGCGCTTCGCTCAGCGCGCGCGGCCTGCTCGCGGCGCATCTCGCGCAGCGTGGCCACCCACTCAACCGGCTCGTTCCAACTCCGGCCCTGCGCCGCCGCAAGAAGCTGCGCGGTCACCGCGCGCGTGTCGGCCGCCACGCCGCATTCGATTGCGTGGTTCTTCCCAATCTCGCTGGCATCCGGGCAAACGTGAATGATTTTGGCGGAGCCGAAGCACGTGCCGTAAGCCAGCGCGTGGTCCAGCCGGTCGCCCAGCAGCAGCAGCACATCCACGCGGCCTTCCAACTGCGCCGCCTGATTCACCGTGCCGTAGCCGTCGCCGAAGCAGTAGGGATGATGGTCGGGGACCAATCCGCGCGCCTGCTCGACGGTCATCAGCGGAATTTTGACGGTCTCGATGAACTGCCGCAGCACGCCGCCGGCATGGGACCAGAATGCCGCCGCGCCGGCGACGATCAGCGGCCGCTCCGCCTTGGAAAGCAGCTCCAAAGCCTGCTCGACGAAGGCCGGTTCGGCCTGCGCGGCAGCGGTAGGCTGGGTTCTGGACGGAGGGAAGATTGCGCTTTCCTCCACTTCAATCTGCCCCGGAAACACGTCCGAGGTGATGCTGATCTGGACCGGTCCGGGCATTCCGCTCGTGGCGATGCGGAAGGCTTTGTCGATGTACTCCGGAATCCGCGGGCCGCTGGAGAGCAGCGCCGACCATTTGGTGACGGGCGCGCACATCGGAACCTGCGGCAGTTCCTGGCGTCCGCCTCGGCCCAGGTTGGCCGGCACGTCGATGCCGCTGAGCACAATGACCGGAGAGCATTCGGCATACGCGATGGAAATTCCCGCCACGGAGTTGGCCAGGCCGGGGCCGGGCGAGACCAGCACGACGGAGGGCTGACCGGTCGCGCGCGACCAGCCCTCGGCGGTGTGGATCAGCGCGGATTCATGGCGGCCCGTGACCACCTCGACGCCCTCGTCCAGACAGGCCTCATACACCGGAAACAGCGGCGCGCCGGGAATGGTGAAGAGGCGGCGGACGCCATGCGCCTTCAACGCCCGGATCAGAAGAAGACCGCCTGTTATCTTTTCCATCGGAAGCTCCGTTTCAGAAATAGTACGGTGACAGTTTTATGGCGAAACAAGCATCGAGTAAGTAAGTAAAGTAGTGAATGAATGAGTGAAAAAGTGAACAATTTCGCTATTTTTCACTCATTCACGATCAAACAGTCACGATACTAGTTGGCTTGATCCGGCTTTTTCAAGCGGAACATGACTTTGGCCGGATTGCCGGCCACCACGGCGTAAGGCGGCACGTGGCTGCGCACCACCGAACCCGCCGAGATGACGCTGCCCTCGCCGATTTTCACGCCGGGAAAGATAATGCAGTGCCTGCCGATCCACACGTTGTCACGGATAAAGACCGGCCGCACGTCCTCCGCCTGGGGCGCCTCATGCTTCCAGCGCGAACCCGGATCAGTGTCATGGCCGTTGGAGTCCATGATCTGAATGCCGCCGGAGAGTGTGCAGTTGCGGCCAATCTCGATCAGCTTTGCAATAGTGAAGCCGCAACCGCCGCCAATGCCGGTATTGTCCCCGATGCGCAGCGTGGGACGGTCGGAAAAGCGCGTCGCAAAACCGATGCCGATCTTTCCCGCTATGCTGACATTGTCGCCGACGATGATGTCGCCCTTGCCGGTGATCCAGTGAAGATGCGCGGCGGTATGCATGTTGCGCCCGTATTGCTTGCAAAAGGCCTTGAAGTACGGCTCGCAGATGAAAACGCGCATGACAAAGTAATACATGGTGCGCGCCAGCAGAAAGACCCACAACAGCGGACGCGCGATCACCTTGGGCGCGGGCACGGAAAATCCATGAAAGGCGTGATAGCCCCAGCGCAGCAGGCGCGCCGCAGGACTTTGCGAGGTTGCCAGGCGCCTGCGCAGGGACAGCTTGGGCGCTTGGCTGGCCGGAGTTTCAATGGAAACTTCACTCGCGCTCATTTGTACCTCTGTGCATCCAGCTCGCTGGCCGGTTCGATGGCTACGGCGTGCGGCATCTCGGCGCGCCGCAGAACCTGTTTCAGGATTGCGTGCAGATCGGCTTTGCCTTCTTCCGTAAGCATAGCCGCATCCACGCGCAACTCCAAATTGTAATCCTCGCTGCCATCGCCGTGCTTGAAGACCTTGGTCGCGGCCTTGACCACATGGGGAAGACCGCTGGTCAGCCGCCGCACCGTGGCCAGGCTGATCTTCTCGCCCTTGCGGCTGATGAAGTCGCTGAGCCGCCCTTTGAAGAAAAGGTAGCCGTCGGCGTCAATCTCGAAGGCGTCGCCGGTGGCGATCATCTGCGGCGCAACCAAATCATTGGGCCGGCCCTCGACGCGGCCAATCGTCCGCTTCATAACGGTGGCCGACTTCACAAAGAGCTGCTTCCGTCCGCTGCCATCCTCGACCGGACGCAGCGAGACCTCGGTCCCCTCGTGCGGCAATCCCACAGAGGCGTAGCGGCTGGCGGGCGCGTCATGCGCGGCCAGCGTGCAGACCCGCGGCCCAGCCTGCGTCAGCCCGTAGGTGAGATAGACTTCCTTGCCCTTGCGCAACTCCACCAGCCGCGCCGCCAGGTCCGGCTGGAGCTGATCGCCGCCCACCGAGAGCACGCGCGGCGCGGTCAGCGCGCTGGGGTCGGACTGAAAGAAGGAACGGATATGCACCGGCGTCAGCGAGGAGACGGTGATCTCGTACTGCTTCAGCGCCTCCAGATAACCTGCCTGATGGAAGGGCGGGCCGCTGATGATCAGCCGGTTGCCGCGGGTCAGCGAACCCAGCGCCTGGCTCGACAGCGCGAAGGAAAAGTAGAGCGGAAGATTCAGCAGCACGGTGTCGTCCGCGCGCTGGCCAATCGCATCCGCGTGGCGCTTGCCATTGAGCAGAATCGCCTCGAAATCGAAGACGCAGCCCGAGGAAACCCCGGAAGTCCCCGAGGTCATCAGAACCATCTCGCCGGGGGCGGCGGCCGGCTCCGGCGGCGCCTGGAGCAGCGCAATGTGCAGATGTCCGATGTGCTTGTAAGAGACGGCGCCCAGATCGCCGGTCGTCAGGCGCAGCGCCCCGACGGCAAAAGCGCCCATCGCCGTGGCAATCTCCCGCAGCCGCGCCGACGGCATCAGCGGCGGCAGCAGCGCCGGCACGCCGCCGGCCATCAGCACGCCAAAAAAGTTGTGCAGCAGCTCGCGGCTGTTGGGCAGGCAGAGCAGAACCAGATCGCCGGGGCGCAGGCCAAGCTCCTTCCAAGCCTTCCCCAGCGCCGCGCAATCCGGCGTACCGTGCGGAAAGCCGCTGGGCAGCGCGTCCACCGTCCGCTCAACAAATGAATCCAACAGGTGCGGAGAGAGAAACTTCTTCATGCGCTGGCTCCCTCCATCAAATCAACGGCCGGATCAACGGCTGCCAGCCAGGAAATCACCGATTCCGTCAGCGGCGCGCCCGGCCCAGAAAATTCCGTCGGCGCAAGCAGCACGGCGCGGCTTAGGATCGCCCCGGAGGCATCGGCGCGGCAGCCGGCCACAACCAGAAAAGGCGCAACCTTCCGCGTCAGCCAGCCCTCGCATAATCCCAGCGCCACGGGAACGCCCTCCGGCGGCTCCATGGTCAGGTTCAGCGTCGGCCCGCGCAATCCGAAGGCGATGCAGGAGACTCCCGCCAGCGTCCACGGCCCCGAGGCCGCGTAATGCAGCGGTGAGGAAAATCCTGCCTCCCCGTCCGTCTGCATCTTGGCCATCGACTTTCCCGGCCCCTGATCGCTGATCGTGAGGATGCCGATCTGATGCCGGAACTCGGCCAGGATGCCCTCCGCTCCGGCCAGCGCATGGTGGACCGCGTTGGCGGTAATCCACGCCGCCGGATCGGCAAAGCGCACCGTCGCGCGAATCTTTGCGTCAAACAGGCCGGGATCGTGGCTCGCAGCCTCACCCGTTCCCACAACCATCAATGGTTTCATCTCGCTCATGACGCCGCCTCGAAGACCAGGCTCGTATCGAAGCCTCCAAAGCCGAGCGTCAAACTCAACGCCGCGCGTGGAGTGCAAGAGACGGGCTGAGAAATCGCCAGCGGCAGGGTAACCTCCGGCAGCGGCTGCTCCAATCCGTAAATCGGAGGAACCTGCCCTGTGCGCAGCGCCAGAATCACGGCAATCGCTTCAATCGCCCCGGTTGCGCCCAGCGTATGCCCAAAATTGCCCTTGGTGGCGAAGACCAAGGGCCGATCCGCTCCCGTAAACAGCGCGTTGAAGGCGTTGCCCTCGGTCGTGTCGTTCATTACCGTCCCGGAGCCATGCGCGTTGATCAGCCCGACCGCGGACAAAGGCAGATTCGCGTCTTTCAGCGACCGCTGCATCGCGTAGCCTGCGGACAATCCGGTGCTATCCGCCATGGTCATTCCTGTAGCGTCATTGGCGGAGCCGGCTCCGGCGAGAATCGCCAGACTGGATTGCTTGGACGCATCCGCCTCAAGAACGACAAATCCCGCCCCCTCGCCCAGCAGCGTTCCATCGTGGCGCTGATCAAAGGCCCGCAGAAGCGTCGGCGACAAGGTGCCCAGCGCCGAATGCGCCATGCGCTTATTGGGCGTCAGCACATCCGCGCCGCCGCAGACGCAGCACTTCGCCGCGCCCGAACGAATCAGCTCCGCCCCCACCAGAATGGCGTCAGCCCCTGAAGAACAAGCAGTGGAAATCACAATCGGCGGCACGGCTGCTCCCAGCTCACGCGCCACTTCCCGTGCCCAGCCGGAGAGCGGCGCGCGCGAAGCCGCCTCATCCAGATAAGCGCCCAGGCTGGTGCTCAGCACAAAACGCACCTCCGGATCGCCTGGCTCGCGTCCGGCTTGCGCCAGCGCCCTGCGGAGGGTGGCAACCGCCATCTTCACCAGCCGCTCGGTCGGCGGAAGCTCCGAGGGCGGAAGCTCCGCGCCCATCGCCGGCGCAACCAGCAGATTGCGCAGCCGACCGCTGTGCGCAACCGGCCTCATGCCGGTCTTCCCCGCGAGCAGCGCCTGCCACACCGGCTCCAGCCCGTCGCCCAGCGCCGTCAGCCACGCCATTCCCGTAACTGCGATTCTTGGATCAAATGCCATAAAAGGATGAACTCTCGCGGTGAGGAAATGCCAAAAACCCGTGCGCTATGGCGCTGCCCGCGAATCCCAGAGTTCCGGTACGCAGGCCAGCCAGCTTCGAGGCGAGTAAGAGGATAAGAATTACGGCTTGCCGCTTGCCGCTTTTTGTGTCTGTAAACGGTCGATCAGCTCCGACAGCACCCGCACCGACCGGAAATTCTCCGGCGTATAGTCGTTGTCGCTGATCTCAATGTTAAATTTCTGTTCGCACAGCACGCGCAATTCCACAAAACCGACGGAGTCCAGCCCGACCACCGACCGAAGTCCATCATCCAGGCCAATAGCGTCCTCGGCGATCTCGACAAACAGGTCGTTGACGATCATCTTCCGCAAACTTGCGATCAAGTCCTCACGCATCTTCCTATCCTCCTATTGGATACACGTGCAACCGCCCTCCCCGATAATCGGCGAAAACGCCCAACTCCTGCACTTTGAACGATTATAGCCGACACTCGGAAGGCTCACAATGAATATATGGGCGTTGCTCGGCGCCCCAGTTCCAAAGAGAACTCGAATCGCCTACTGAAGCTGGGTGCCCCAGGTCTCGATTTTGAGACCTGGGAAACCATGAACCATCCTATGCACCTCATCCTGACCACTGACAACTGTCTACTGTCCACTGTTGACTGTCAACTGACCACTTCCCGTCCCGCGACAAAGACGCGCGGCCTCAGGGGAGCGGCGATAGAGTAGGCCAGTTCGCGGTAGTCGGTGAACTCATGAATCAAGAAGTCGGCCTGCTTGCCGGTTTCCAGAGAGCCTATTCGGCTGCCCAGGCCAAGGCTCCAGGCCGCATTGATCGTCGCCGCCGTCAGCGCCTCGGCGGGCGTCAGGCGCATCTGCAAGCAAGAGAGCGACAGAATGAACGGCATGGAGGCAATCGGCGAGGAGCCGGGGTTGAAGTCCGTGGCCACGACAATCGCCAGACCCGCATCAATCATCTTTCGTGCGGGCGGGTATTGCGTCCTACCCAGCGCGAAGACCGAGCCGGGTAGAAGGACAGGCTGCGTGCCCGCGGTCCACAAATGATGAAGGTCTTCATCTTCGATGGCTTCAAGGTGATCGGCTGTGGCCGCGCCGAGGATAGACGCCATCACGGCTCCGCTGCCCGATTTGAATTGATCTGCATGAACGCGCAGTCCAAGGCCGTTCCGGATGGCCGCGGTGAGTACCGTGTAGGCCTCTTGCACAGTGAATGCATGGTCATCACAAAATACATCGCAGTAAAGCGCCAGCTTTGCCGCGGCCACTTCGGGGATCAGCTCTTCGGCGATCCAGCGCACGTACTCCTCGCGCCTTCCGGCAAACTCCGGCGGAACGGTGTGCGCCGCCAGCAGAGTCGGCACAATCTCCGCCGGACCCTCGGCGTTGAGCCGCGCCATCACGCGCAGCATCTTCAACTCCGTCGCACGATCCAGCCCGTAGCCGGACTTGGCCTCGATGGTCGTCGTTCCCGTGCGCAGCATCCAGTCGCGATGCTTGCGCGCCTCGGCCAGCAACTCGTCTTCGGTAGCCGCACGAGTCTGCGCGACGGTACTCAGAATGCCGCCGCCCGCCGCCGCAATCTGCTGATAGGTTGCTCCCGCGATGCGCTGCTCAAACTCCGCCGCGCGATTGCCGGCAAAAACCAGATGCGTATGCGCATCGACAAAGCCGGGAGTTACGCAGCGGCCCTTTGCATCGATAATCGCCGCGTCCGGCGGAATTTTGGCTTTAAATTCGGAATAAGGTCCAGCGGCAACGATGCGGCCGTCTTGGATCAGCAGCGCGGCGTCCTCGATCAAGCCGAGTTCGCGCAACTCGGAGCCTGTGCGCGGACGCGCCGGACCTGCAAGCGTGACGAGTTGGCCGATGTTGACGACGGCTAGAACATTTCCCACGCCTGATTCCCTCGTTCGTTGAGTCATATCACTGCAAAGTTGAATGCTCACATCACCACAAATCTGTCATCCTGAAACCTTCAAATCCCCAAAAATCTGTCATCCATAAATCTTCACATCTCCAACAATCTGTCATCCTGAGCGGAGCGTTCTTCAGCGGAGTCGAAGGACCTGTGGTTGCTTTTCTCTCTTCCGCGCCCCATTCAGCCATTCACGCGCTTCGGCCCACTTTCGAGCATGGGAATCGGAATCCCCTTTTCCCGCGCCGTCTGCTGCGCCAGTTCATAGCCCGCATCGGCGTGCCGCGCAACGCCCAGGCCGGGATCGTTGTTGAGCACGCGGGCGATCTTGCGCGCGGCTATCTCCGTGCCGTCGGCTACTGTCACCTGGCCGGCGTGCAGCGAATAGCCCATGCCCACGCCGCCGCCATGATGGAAGCTCACCCACGTCGCGCCGGAGGCCGTGTTGAGCAGCGCATTCAGGATCGGCCAGTCGGCGATGGCGTCCGAGCCGTCCAGCATCTTTTCCGTCTCGCGGTAGGGGCTGGCCACCGAGCCGGTGTCCAGATGGTCGCGGCCAATGGCGATGGGCGCGGATATTTCGCCTTTGCGCACCAGCTCGTTGATCGCCAGTCCCATCCGCGCTCGCTCGCCGTAGCCCAGCCAGCAGATGCGCGACGGCAGCCCCTGAAATTCAAACCGCCCCCGCGCCAGCTTGAGCCAGCGGGTGAGAATCTCATTCTCCGGGAAGAGCTCCAGCGCCAGCTCGTCGGTGCGCTCGATGTCCTTGGGATCGCCCGAAAGCGCCACCCAGCGGAATGGCCCCTGGCCGGTGCAGAAGAGCGGGCGAATGTACTCCGGCACAAAGCCGGGAATCAGGAAGGCGTCCTGGCATCCGGCGTCGAAGGCGAAGCGGCGAATGTTGTTGCCGTAGTCGAAGGCGATGGCCCCGGCGCGCTGCAAAGCCAGCATCGCGTCCACGTGAACCACCATCGAGGCCGTCGAACGGCGCACATATTCGATTGCGTCGTGCTGGCGCAGTTCCGCCGCCTCGCTGAGCGTCAGCCCCTGCGGCACATAGCCGTTCAGCGGATCGTGGGCGCTGGTCTGGTCGGTCACCACGTCCACCGCGACACCGCGCCGCACCAGCTCCGGCAGCACGTCGGCGCAGTTGCCCACCAGCCCCACGCTCAGCGCCGTTCCGGAGCGCACCGCCGCCTCGCACAGCCGCAGCGCCTCGTCCAGGTCTTCGGTCAGCGTGTCGCAGTAGCGCGTGGCCACGCGGCGCTCAATGCGGCTGCGGTCCACGTCGATGGCCAGCACGACGCCGCCGTTCAGCGTGACGGAAAGCGGCTGCGCCCCGCCCATCCCGCCCACGCCGCCGGTAACCACCAGCTTGCCTTTGAGCGTACCGCCGAAGTGCTTCTCCGCCAGCGCAGCGAAGGTCTGAAACGTCCCCTGCAAGATTCCCTGCGTGCCGATATAGATCCAGCTTCCCGCCGTCATCTGGCCGTACATCATCAGGCCCTTGCGGTCCAGCTCGTGGAAGTGCTCCCAGTTGGCCCACTTGCCCACCAGATTCGAGTTGGCGATCAGCACGCGCGGCGCGCCCTCGTGCGTGGGAAAGACCGCCACCGGCTTGCCGCTCTGCACCAGCAGCGTCTCCTCGCCGCCCAACTGCTCCAGCTCGCGCACAATCGCGTGGAAGCACTCCCAGTTGCGCGCCGCCTTGCCGATACCGCCATAGACCACCAGGTCTTCGGGCCGCTCGGCAACCTCCGGGTCAAGATTGTTCATCAGGCAGCGCAACGCCGCCTCCTGCTGCCAGCCTTTGCAGCGCAACTGGCCGCCGCGCGGCGAACGAATCACGGGAGCTGTCATGGTCCTCATCCCTCGGAAACAGTGAAACAGTTATGAGGTGAAAAAGTGAAGAAGTGAAGTATGAAAAGAGCGTTCTTTCACTCATTCACTTCTTCACTTGCAGTCTGTTTTGCAATTTAATTATCACAATTAATTCAGCAGGCGCTTGCGCAGTGCGGTCCTTGTTGTTTCATTGATCTCGGTAACCGGCACGCTGATCCTTCCAGCCCCGCTGTCAAGCACAGCATCGCTGCGCTCCGGCCACGCATAAAACAGCTTGTTCTGCTTCACATCCACCGCCAGGAGAAATCCCGGAACGTTTGAGTTTGCCAAACGCCGATAGGACCTCTTATCGAGAGGGAACGAAGAAGAAATGGCGCGTTCTGTGCCTTTTACTTCCACGGCGAAGGTATTCACTCCCCCCTCTGGATTCCCGAAGCCAACAAGGAAGTCGAATCCGAGATCAAGCGTCGGACGGGCGAGGAACTTGGGTTCAAGCTCCTGGAGGAAGAGCTCAGCCAATACCTCACTCCTCCTCCCAATAAAATCAGCGTGTGATGATGTCATTTTCATGCGAACACCGAAGTCTTGGGTTTATGGCTGGTGGTCTTCCAGAACATTCGTACCTCATCATGCAGAACATGAAGATTCCCAGCCGTTAGTTCGTTGGAGATTGGGATACAAGTGATCCCCTTGACGGGCATGCCGAGACAAACTGACCGGACGAAGACGCGTCGCGAAGGTTCATGAATTCCGAAAACATACGTCGGACCGGGAATCTGAAGAAGGCGTTCGACATCCTGCTTTTTCATCGAGATTCTCAGGCTCCGTGAATTCTTCGGGAATGCCGAGCCGGTTGTTTTTGCTTGCACAAAGAAATAGGGCGTTCTTCCGCGCACATTCCGCAGTTCAACGTAGAAGTCAATCGATGGCCACTTGTCGCCCAGGAATCCAGGCCGAAACAGCGGCTCAGGAAAGGCCTGATAGTTCGTAAGAATATCCTGAACAATCAGTTCCCCGCGAAATCCCGTCATATCTCTGAGATCGATTGTCATCTGAACTGAGGTCGAATTTCAAATCCAGTATACCCTTTGACACAATTTCACGGTCCCCAAAATCTTTCCAGTAAAGATACTATTCCGAAAAAACTCTCTGCAAAAGCCAAAGTTGCAGGCGAGCGCGCCCTATGATGGTGGAATCAACGCCAAATTCTAGAAGAACTTTCAGATTCCACGGTCCAGGACAAAATCCGCCATGGAAATCCTGTTGCCGGATCGAAGCGCCTCTCACTATCCTGTTCTCATGCCCAAGACTCTCGTTGAATGCGTGCCCAATTTCTCTGAAGGCCGCGACCCGGCCAAGGTCGATGCCATTGTCGAAGCCATGAAGATTCCCGGCGTTTACCTGCTCGACCGCGAGATGGACGCCGATCACAACCGCTGCGTCATCACGCTCATCGGCGAGCGGGAGGCTATCGCCGAGGCGGCGATTCGCGGCGTGGGCAAGGCCGCCGAGCTGATCGACCTCACGCAGCACACCGGCGCGCACCCGCGCATGGGCGCAGCCGACGTCATTCCCTTCATCCCCATCGACGGCGTGACGCTAGAGGATTGCGTGGCCATGGCCAAGCATGTGGGCGCGGAGATCGCCCGCCGCTACCAGATTCCGATCTATCTTTACGAGGCCGCCGCCACGACGCCCGAGCGGCAGAATCTGGAAAACATTCGCCGCGGGCAGTTCGAGGGCATTCGCGACGAGATTGCCGTGAAGCCCGAACGCAAGCCCGACTTCGGCGAGCCGCGCGTCCATCCCACCGCCGGAGCCACCGTCGTCGGCGCGCGCAAGCCGCTGATCGCTTACAACATTTTTCTAAATACCACCGACGTCTCCGTCGCCAAGAAGATCGCCAAGGCGGTGCGCTTCTCTTCAGGCGGCCTGCGCTTCGTCAAGGGCGCGGGCTTTCTGGTGCGCGGCATGGCCCAGGTCTCGATGAACCTGACCGACTTTGAGCAGACGCCGATCCATCGCGTCTTTGAGTTCGTCAAGCGCGAGGCCGAGCGTTACGGCTGCGTTCCGGTCTCCAGCGAGATCGTCGGGCTGATTCCCAAGCTCGCGCTGGAACAGGCCGCGGAGTGGTTCCTGCAAGTGGAGAACTTCGACTCCTCGCTGATTCTGGAGAACCGTCTGGATGCAGTCATGAGCGGCAAGACGGCCGTGGGCGGACTGCGCGCGGGCATCGAGCCCTTCATCGAGCAACTGGCCGCGCCGACAGCGACTCCCGGCGGCGGCAGCGCGGCGGCGGCGGCGGGCGCGATGGCCGCCGGACTCGCCGTCATGGTGGCGTCGATGTCGCGCGGCAAAAAGGCCTATCTGCAATACGAAAGCCAGCTCAGCGAGGCCGTCGCCAAGCTCACGCCGCTACGCGAGGAGTTGAAGGCCGCCATCGACGCCGACGCCGAGTCGTACAACTTAGTCATGAAGGCCTACAAAGCCGCCAAAGAATCCGCCGACGGCGGCAAGGCGATCAACGCCGCGCTGCGCCAGGCAACCAGCGTGCCGCTGGGCGTGGCGGAAAAGGCTGTTGAGATTGCGCGCCTCGCCGCCGGCCTGCGAACCATCAGCAATCCCAATATGGCCTCTGATCTGACCACCGCGATTGCGCTGGCCGGCGCGGCGCTGGAAGGAGCGCTGGCTAACGTGGCCATCAATCTTGATTCCATTCAGCCAGAGTCGCCAGAGGATGAGGCCTTTGTGAGCCAAACAAAAAAGCGTGTGGCGGAGTTGAAAGGATAGATTGAACTGAAAGGATAGATTCTACCCGCGCGCAAGGCGGTTTCGAGCTTGGCAGCCTGTGGCAACGTCGTTCAATCGGCCAGACCGAACTACGCCGCCTTGCGAAAGGGCACAATCTTCGGCTGTTTCTTTTCCTCTGCCTTCCGCACGTCATATCTGTTCTGCATCTCTAACCAAAAGGTCTTGCTTCCGCCAAAGGCGGCAGCCAGGCGCAAGGACATTTCCGCGGTGATGGCCGACCGGCAATTGAGAATCTTCGACATCGTGACACGCGAGACATGGAGCCGAGCCGATACTTCCGTGACGGTAAGTTCTCCAATGACTTCCCGCAATACCTCGCCCGGATGGGGAATACGATACGGCGCAATGCGCTTTCTTTCATCTGCCATGGTAATCCTCATAATTCAACAGGATAAACGCGTCGCCGTTGAAAGAAAAGGTCAGCCGCCAGTTTCCGCTCACCCACATCGAGAAGGTCTCTTCGCGCTCGCCTTTCAGCTTGTGCAGCTTCCAGCCTGCCGGGCGCGGAAGAGACGCCACATCTTTGGCCACGTCCAGCGCGCTCAACTGGGCAAACAGTTTGTTGGCGTGCGCAGGCTGAATGCCGCGCATATCTCCTGTTTGAAAGAACCGTCTCAAACCTGCGTGCTTGAAAGATTCAATCACTTATAAATCATACCTTAACGCATGATTACCAGCCAACAGAGACTCTTCTGAAGAATCGCTCTACACCCGCCACGCGTCGAAGGCTCCTGCCCGCAGCGCCGCGGCCAGGGCTTCTATGTCGCCGGCCAGCACGCGGTCCTCTTCCAGGCGCGGAACCACCGCGCGCACCACGGCATAGGCGCGTTCGATCTCCGGGCCAGCCTTCAGCGGACGGCGGAACTCCAGCGCCTGCGCGGCGCACATCAGTTCAATGGCCACCACCCGCTCCACTTCATCGACGATCTGGCGCAGCTTCAGCGCTCCGGTCATGCCCATCGAAACATGATCCTCCTTGCCGCCGTCGGTGGGAATGCTGCCCGTGGACGATGGATGCGAGAGCACCTGGCATTCGTTGATCAGCGCCGCCGCCACGATCTGCGCCATCATGAAGCCCGAGGAAAGCCCCGGATCGGGCGACAGAAATGCCGGCAAGCCCTCGTTGATGTCCGGATTGAGCAGCCGGTCGATGCGCCGCTCCGTGATGCTGGCCAGATCGGTGAGCGCCATGGCCGCATAGTCGAAGGCATAAGCCAGCGGCGCGCCGTGAAAATTCCCTCCGGAGATGACCGCCGCGCTCAACTGCGTGCCCAGCGAATCGTCCGGGAAGATCAGCGGATTGTCGGTCGCCGAACCGGCCTCGATCTCCAGCACGCCGCGCACATGCTCCAGCACGCCGCGCACTGCGCCATGCACCTGCGGCATACAGCGCAGGCAATAGGCGTCCTGCACGCGCGAATCGTGCTCGCGGTGCGCCTCGCGAATCTCCGAGCCGGCCAGCAGGCGCATCAAGTGCGCGGCGGCGGCAATCTGCCCCGCGTGCGGGCGGGCGAGGTGAATGCGCGGATCGAAGGCGGCGGGCGTGCCCATCAGCGCCTCCAGCGAGATGGCCCCGGCCAGGTCGGCAATCTGCGCCAGTCGCAGGCCGCGCGCCACCGCCAGCCCGCCGACGGCGGTCATCGCCTGGGTGCCGTTGAGCAGCGCCAGCCCCTCCTTGGCCGCCAGGACCAAAGGCTGCAAACCCGCCCGGCGCAGCGCCTCGCCTCCGGGTAGACGCTCGCCGTGGTAGAAGGCCTCGCCCTCGCCCACGACCACCAGCGCCAGGTGAGCCAGCGGGGCCAGATCTCCGCTGGCCCCCACCGAACCTCGCTCCGGGATCACCGGATGCACCCCGGCATTGAGCAGCGCGGCCAGCGCCTCCACCAGCGCCGGACGGCAGCCGCTGAAGCCTTTGGCCAGCACATTGGCGCGCAGCAGCAGCATGGCCCGCGATTCGGCCTCGGAGAGCGGCTGACCCACGCCGCCGGCGTGGCTGCGCACGATATTCCTCTGCAACTGCGCCAGGCTCTCCGGCGGAATGCTCACATCCGACAACTTGCCGAAGCCGGTGTTGACCCCGTAGACCTTCTGCCCGGTCGAGACAATCTCCTCGATCAGCTTGCAACTGGCGGCCACGCGAGCCAGAGCGGCCGGCGCAACGGCCACCGGCGCGGCGTGGAGCGAAACAGCTTCAATCTCGGCCAAGGTCAAAGGCTGGCCGTCCAACATCAGGCAATCCATAGGCCGAATTCTAGGCCGCGGCGGCCATCCGGTCCAGACGGATTGCGCGGAATTACTTGGCGATGGACCTTCATTCGTCTATGATTTTCATCTATGGCCATGGATTCCACGGGACTTCTGGATACTTTTGGACGAAAGCTGCTGGACGAGCTGCAAGCCAATGCCCGCCTCAGCCTGGCGGAGCTGGGCCGCCGCATCGGCCTTTCGCCCACCGCCACCGCCGAGCGCCTCAAGCAGATGGAGGAGATCGGCATCCTGCACGGCTACACCGTCGAGATCGACCGCGAAGCGCTGGGGCTGGAGGTGATGGCCTTCATCCGCATGAGTTGCAACGGCCAGAACTATCGCCGCCTGCTGGATTACGTGCAGACCCTGGAAGAGGTCCGCGAGTGCCACCATCTGACCGGCGGCGACGACCTGCTGCTGAAGGTCACCACCACCTCGATGGCCGACTTGGAGGCCTTGATCGAGGCTCTGCTGCCTTACGGCAATCCGGTCACCAGCCTGGTTCTCTCCTCGCCCGTCGAGCGGCGCAAATTCGCCGTCACCGGCAAGCTCGTTACGGTGACGCGCAAATCGCCGCCACGCCGCCGCTGACGGCGGTCTTCGTACTTGCTCTGGAAAAGCGAAGAAAATACGTATGTCTCAGACCCATTGGAACCCTCGGTTTCCTGGCCAAAAAGGCCGATTTTGCGCACCAAAAGAGTATTTTTTGCAGGTAAATAGGGCTGTTTTCGGCCAAAAAGCCTGCGAAATCGGGGGGTTCCGGTTACTTATCAGTCAACACGTAAAAATCGTAAGTATTTGATATAACTACTGTTCAATGAATTCGCAAGAGAAAAATACGCCCTACACAGGGGAGGGGGGGGTGGGGGTAGATTACTTTCCGGTAAAGGTTTGGATGGATTTTTGTTAGCGTTTTAGTAAACAGCCCTGTCGGCATTTTTCAGCTCCAAAACCATTGTGCGCGGAGCAGGATGGAAATCCACCGGAACACTCTTTGGCCGCTCTCAAAAAAATCCCGCAAGCGAAGCAACCGGAAAAGCATATGTAAAACAAAAACAGCAAGTTAGCTTCCGCTTCGCGGAAATCGCGAGTCGGCGGCAGTTCATCGTATACAGCTTCTCATCGCTCCAGGTTATTTTTCAGGGGCGATAACCGGTCCCCCCGCGCTTTGTCTATGGACGTTTTGCCTGCAACAAAACGACGCCATGGGGCGGCACCACTGAGGAATAGGCATGATTGAATCTGCCAAGGTTTTTGTGTTGCCAGAGATCGCGCAGGGACTGTTCTCCACTCAGCCCGCTTTCGCTCCAATTCAAGGTCACAGTTGCCTCCGTTGAACTGCGATTGAAGAGGCCGATCGCTTTCGAGCCGTGCTCCAAATCCTTCACCCAGACCTCCAGCCCATTCTGCTGCGACACCCGTTTCGCACCCAAGCCAAGAGGGTCCTGATCGATAGACAGAACTTCATCGTTGGTCAGCAAAGATGTGGTCCACGCATCGTTATCGGGCAGGTTCATGCCCAGCATCAGCGGCGAGGAATTCAGCGACCACAAAGTCATCAGCGCGCGCTGTTCGTCCTGCGTAAAGCGGGTTTGGTGCTCCTTGGAATTGGTCCAGCATCGGATGCTCAGGTGGCCGAACGGGATCATGTCGGCATCGGGGTAGTGTCCCGGCCCACCCACGCCCTGCCACGATCCAAGCAGGTCGAACTGGGCATCGAGCTTCTTCCATTCGTCCCAGAAATCGCCAGAGATGCGCCACATGTTCGCCTGGTTCTTCACATGAGAAGCGTGGGCTACGCCGGTTGGGCCGGGGGATGTGCTGAAGAGGATGTGGCGTCCGGAGTGGTCGATGGCCTTGCGGATCATCTCGATCTCTTCTTTGTGATAGCCATTCGAGAGGTCATCGACCTTGACGAAGTCCAGGCCCCAGGAGGCGTAGAGCCGGAAGATCGAGTCATACCAGGCTTGCCCGGCGGCGGTCGCGCGGACGCCGAACATGTCCGGGCACCAGCCGCATGTGTCCGTGGTATCCGCTGCATCGGCGGCGGTGAAGGAACTGCCTTCAATCGGCGTCTTCGCATACACCGCCTGCCGCGGTATTCCGCGCATGATGTGGATGCCAAACTTCAAATGCAGCTCGTGCAGCCGGTCGGCCAGCGGTTTGAATCCCCGTCCGTTCGCGGACGACGGGAAGCGGTTCACGGCAGGAACAAGGCGGCCATAGGCGTCTGCGGCGAGTACGGCGCCGATGCGATCTTTCGTCAGGTCGTTGTCGTCATAAGTCGTCACGGAGTCGTACCAGCGGAAGTCGACGACTACATAGCTCCAGCCATGGGCGAGCAGATGGTCCTTCATGTACTGAGCGTTGGCCAGGGTCTCTTGTTCGGTGACGCTGTCGCCGAAGGCATCGTAGCTGTTCCAGCCCATGGGCGGGGTTTGCGCCCATTTCCAATAATCGGGATCGGCTTCCATGCTTGCGGACGAGGAGTTGCCGGCGACCGAAGAAAAATGCGCTGGCGCCGCGGGGCAGAAATTCAAGAGATGACTCTGCCCCATCGCGAAGGGGATGTCTCCCAGCAAGAAAACGAGCCATAGAGCGATTGACGGCACTGGACTCTTCGGACTGATCATGTGGATAGCGTATATCGGCGCGAATCGATTTGGAAAGGAGTAAAGCGGAATTGCGCTACCCGCCGCACGCATTGCCGGCACTCACGACATCCTGGCAGCAAAGGAATCATTCTCTGTTGAGTCTTGCACCGGCGTAGCCGATCCGCGAGAGATGAAACAGGCGTGGGCGGGAAGGCCCACAGGACAGCCGCTCCCGAGACCGGCGCTCCAAAACACGGTGGCTGTGCGCGCGGGATGATTCCTGCCTTGGGCGGGATTTTTTCTGGCGGCCCGAAAGGATTCCGGCCCTTCGCGCCGTGATGGCCAACGTTTTGAATCGCCGGGAAATCTTGGTATGCTTGCTGGCACATGGAGATTGCGGCGATACGCACGGTGGGGCTGACGCGGCGCTTTGGGGCGCTGACGGCGGTGGAAGAGGTGAGTTTGAGCGTGGCTCCGGGGCAGTTTTTCGGCTTTTTGGGGCCGAATGGAGCGGGCAAATCCACCACCATTAAAATGCTGACCGGCCTGTTGGAGCCGACGGCGGGCCGGGTGGAGATTCTGGGGCAGCCGTTTACGGCGGGGTCGCTCGAATTGAAGCGGCAGATCGGCGTGGTGCCGGAGGGGATGGCCTTGCTGGGGCGGCTGACGGCGCGCGAGTACCTGCGCTTTGTGGGGCGGATGTACGGGCTGGACCGGGAGACGACGCGCCAGCGGACCGACGAGCTGCTGGAGTTCATGCAATTGGCTGGGGACGGGCGCAAGCTGGTGACCGATTTTTCGCACGGAATGCAGCGCAAGCTGGCCATGGCGGCGGCCGTGATTCATGGGCCTAAAGTGCTGTTTCTGGATGAGCCGTTCGAGGGCGTGGACGCGATTGCGGCGGGGATGCTGAAGACGATGCTGCAAGGGATGCTGTCGCGCGGGGCGACGATTTTTTTGACCACGCATGTGCTGGAGATTGTGGAGCGCCTGTGCAGCCATGTGGCGATCATCAACAAGGGGCGGCTGGTGGCCAATGGGCCGATGGAGGAGCTGCGGGCGGGGGTGCTTTCGACCCTGCCCGACGCCGAGCGCGAGCAGCGGCTGACGCTGGAGGAGATCTTTCTCTCGATTGTGGGAGCGGGCGGCGGGGAGCCGGCGCAGGAGCTTTCATGGCTGGCGTAAGCCCGAACGGGGCAGGATTCGATCTGGCCGAGCTGGGCGCCGAGGTGACCAGCGCTTCGTCGCGGGCGCAGTATGCGGCGATGGGCGCGCTGCGCTGGCATATCTTCGTCAATGGGTTGCGCACCAAAATGGGGGTCTTTGAGCTGGGCGCCCGCACCGTGACGTACCTTGTTTTTGGCAGCTTTGGGCTGGCTCTGGGCGCGGTGTCGGGGGTGGGCGCTTATCTGCTGGCCTCGGGCGGGAAGTGGCTCTTTCTGCCCCTGATCTTCTGGACGCTGTGTTTGCTCTGGCAGGGAGGGCCGGTGATGCTGGCCTCGATGCAGGAGCAGTTTGACCTGGGCATTCTGCTGCGCTTTCCGGTGCGCTTCAGCACGTATTATCTGCTGTACGTGGTCTTTGGGCTGGCGGATGTTTCGACAATTCTGGGCGGGTTGTGCTGCCTGGGGATCTGGATCGGCGTTACGGTGGCGCGGCCGGAGCTGTGGGCCTGGGCGGCGCTGGGGCTGGTGGGCTTTGCGGCCTTCAACGTGCTTCTGGTGCGCGCTGTTTTTGCGTGGATCGACCGCTGGCTGACGCAGCGCAAGACACGGGAGATTGTGGGCGCGCTCTTCATGGTTCTTTTGATGAGCCTGCAACTGCTGAACCCGGCGCTGCGCGCAAAGCAGCCCGCCCGCGCGGTGGCCGACGGCTCGCAGCAGATGAGCAACGCCTTCAAAGCCCGCAACGCGGCCTGGGTGAGGCCCATCTATCAAGCGCAAGACTGGACGCCGCCGGGGCTGGTGACGCGGAGCTTGCGCGCGGAGGTGCTGGAGCGTCCGGGGCAGGCGCTGCTCTCGCTGGGCGCGCTGGGGTTGTGGGTGCTGGCCGCCGGCGGCGTGCTGGCGCGACGGCTGCGGGCCGAGTATCGCGGCGAAGATCTGAGCTGGGCGCCCACCCGCACCAAAGCCGCCGCGGCGCGGGCCGCAAGCCTGCCGCTGGAGACCGGATGGCGCTTTGGCGGCTCCAGCCCCCTGATCCCGCTGATGGAAAAGGAGGCGCGGGCGCTCAGGCGCACCTTGCCGCTGCTGTGGGCCTTGTGCGCGCCGATCTTCATGGTTCTGCTCATGGCCAGCCTGAATCGCGGCAGCCCCGCGGGGTTTTCCTTCCCCTTCGCGCTGCCGCTCTATGTGGCCTTTGCGCTGATGGGCTTTACGCAGTTGTTTTCCAACAATCTGGGCGCGGAGGGAGCGGGAATTCAACTGCTTTTTCTCTCTCCCACGCCGATACGCACGGTTTTTTTGGCTAAAAATCTCTTTCACGCGCTGCTGTTCTGCCTGGACGCTCTGCTGGTGGGCGCGCTGGCCGCGGTGCGCACGGGAGCGCCGCAGGGCGTGGTGGCGGCGGCGACGGCGGCGTGGGTTCTCTTTGCGCTGCCCTGCTGCCTGGCCGTGGGAAATATCTTTTCGCTGCGCATGCCCTTCCGCATCCATCCCGGCAAGATGACGCGGCAGCGCGGCTCGCAGGCCAACGCGCTCTCCAGCCTGGCGCTGCTGCTGACAGTCATGGCCGTGGGCGCGGGGGTCATCTGGCTGAGCTGGGCTTTGGATGCTCCCTGGCTGGCGGTGCTGCTGTTGGTGCTGGCCGCGGCGGCGGCGATTGGCGGATGGCTGCGCGGGCTGCGCGCCGTGGACGCGCTCGCCAACCAACGCCGCGAGGCGCTGCTGGCGGCGCTGATGAAGACGGAATAACAGGGGTCAGGGAACAGGGAAAGGCATCTCTTTCTGTCTCTGCTCTCCCTGACTTTGACCAGGATGGAAGCAAAATTCAAACCAATGAAGTTTGCAGGCGAACCTGTTCCCTATTCCCTGATCCCTGATCCCTGCACTTAAAACGGTATATCGTCGTCGGAGATCTCCGCCTGCTGGGCGTAGTCGTCCGGGGCGCTGGAGGCCGAGGAGCGCTGATCGTAGCTGGAAGCCGGCGCCGGGGCGCTGGCCGGCCGGCTGTAACCGCCTCCGGAGCCTTCCTCGCGGGCAGAGAGCAGGGAGAGGTCGTTGACGATGATTTCGGTGCGGTAGACCTTCTTCTTGGTCTCCTTGTCTTCCCAATTACGCGTGGTCAGGCGGCCCTCAATGAACAGCTTGCTGCCTTTTTTCACGTAATCCCGCACGATTTCCGCTACCTTGCCATAGGCGGTTACGTTGTGCCATTCGGTTTTGTCGGTCCAGTTTCCGGCTGCATCTTTCTGCCGCTCACTGGTCGCGAGACCAAAACTGGCCACCATGGTGCCGTTGGCTGTGGCGCGAATCTCTGGATCCTTGCCGATATTGCCTAATAGGAAGACTTTGTTGACGCTTTTGGCCATGTTCGTTTACTCCGTTCATCGAAAAGAATAGCAGAGGATTCGTGGATAATGAAAAACCATTAACGGCGGCGGGCGTGGTTGCGCAGAGTCTTGGCCGCGCCGAGGACCGTCAGCAGGCTGCCAAAGGGAAGGCACATCAGCGCGACGATCAGGGCTATCCAGCCCAGATTGGTGCGGGCGCCGGTGGCCGAGAAGCCGCCCAGCAGGGTCAGGAGCAGCAGGACGGCCAGAAAGCCTACAGCGAGCATCAACAGGCCCGCGCGGAGAATGGGACAGGCTCCGTCGCGGGGCGGGTTCGGATTTACCGGCATGATTGATCTTACCAATGGAAGGCGAGTTGAAGTTCGCGGATTCCCACCCATCCGCAAAAAACGCGGATGGATGGGGCACCCAGCATTTTTTCTACTCCCTACTCCCTATTTACTGTCTACTGTTCACTGTCCACTGACCACTGTTCACTGTCCTTGCGCCACGCGCAGCATTGCCCAGGTGAGGACGCCAGTAACGGAGACGTAGAGCCAGAGCGGCAGGGTCCAGCGGGCAATTTTGCGGTGCTGCGGAATGCGCCCGGTGAGCGAGAAGAAGAAGGTGGCCAGAATCAGCGGCAGGGCGACGATGGCCAGGAGGATGTGGCTGGCTAGCAGCGGCAGATAGACGCCGCGCAGGGCTGCATGAAGCGGGTAGCGGACATCGCCGTGCAGCGCGTGATGGAGGATGTAGCTGGCCAGAAAGAGCGTCGAAAAGAGGAAAGCGGCGCACATGGCCGCGCGGTGGGCCGAAATGCGGCGGGCGCGGATGAGGGTATAGCCGATGAGCAGAGCAATGGCGCTCAGCCCGTTGAGCAGGGCGTTCAGCGCGGGCAGGAAGGCCAAGCGCGCGTTGGCCTGATCGGCGGCGGGATGGAGGTAGATCAGCCAGAAGAGAAAGGCCGAGGCCGACGCGCTGACGGCGAGAATGGCGGCGATGGCGGGACCGGTCTTCGATTGCGCGGCTGCGGTGGTCATGGCTTCCTCAAACTTTCGCGACGGCGCAAAGCATCAGCGCGGTGAAGAGCAGGGGCAGGTAGAGGACGCTGATCTTGAGCAGATCGCGAGCCAGTTTGCGGCTTTCGTCTTCGTCCTCTACGCGCAGGATGCGGGCGAATCGAATCGTGTAGGCGAGATAGAGCAAACCGAGCAGCGAGGCCAGGATGGCGTAGGTAAGATTGGCCTCGCCCAGCAGCCAGGGGGCCAGGCTGACGGGGAGCATAAGGACCGCGAAGAAGAGCGCCTGCGCGACGGTGGAGAGGCCGTCCGGCTGAACGACGGGGAGCATGCGAATCCCGGCGCGGGCGTAGTCCTCGCGGTAGAGCCATGCGATGGACATGAAGTGCGGGAACTGCCAGACAAAGAGGATCGCGAAGAGGGCCGCGCCCGGAGCTTCGATCTGGCCGCGCGCCGCCGTCCAGCCAAGCAGCGGTCCCATGGCGCCGGGAAATGCGCCGATGATGGTGGCCAGCGCCGTGAAGCGCTTGAGCGGCGTATAGATGGCGACGTAGGTGAAGGCGGTCAGCAGAGCCAGGGCGACGGTGAGAAGGTTGGAGCGGTCGGCCAGCCAGCCCGCGCCCAGCAGGAGTGCGCCCAGGCCGGCCAGGACGCCCTGGGCGAGAGTCCAGCGTCCGGCGGCCATCGGGCGGTTGGCGGTGCGCTTCATGCGCGCGTCGATCTTGCGCTCCAGGGCCTCGTTGAGCGCGCCCGCACCGGCCGAGACCAGGCCGATGCCGAGCAGCGTGTCGAGAAGGCCGCGCTGCATACTGGTGATGCCCGATTGCAGCGAGCCGAGATAAAAGCCGCCCCAGCCGGTGACCAGCACCAGCGCGACAACCTTGAGCTTGAAGAGCTCGCGCAGATCGTGGATCAGTGTGGCCGTGGCCCCGGCTTCCAGCGCGTGGCCGTGCGGAGCGCTTTGGGTGGCGGCCGCGGCGAGTTCGGTGGAAAGTTCAGCCTGTGAGAGTGGGTTCACGGTGAGACCTTAGCGGGAGAGAGCGGATTGGGTTGCTCTCTCCCGCTTGTGTCGATGATAACAAGCGGCGGAGCGAAGTAGTTTGATTGATTTGGGTTGGGGTTCACGGAGTAATCGGCTGGATCAATCGAGCCCCAGCACCGCGCGCTGCGCCGCGAAGACCTCTTTCAGGCCCGCTTCGGCCAGATCGACCAGTGCATTGAGCTGCGCCCGCGAAAAAGAACCCTTCTCCGCCGTGGCCTGGGTCTCGATCAGGCCGCCGTCGGCGGTCATCACCACATTCATGTCCACCTCTGCCTGGGAATCCTCCTCGTAGCAGAGGTCCAGCAGCATCGCTCCGCCGACGAGGCCCACCGAGGTGGCGGCGACCAGTTGCTTCATCGGCGAGGCCTTCAGCGTTCCGGCGGCGACCAGAGCATTGAGCGCGAGGCCAAGCGCAACCGCCGCGCCGGTGATGGCCGCGGTGCGCGTGCCGCCGTCGGCCTGAATGACGTCGCAGTCCAGGATGACTGTGCGCTCGCCGAGAGCCTTCATGTCCACCACCGAGCGCAGGCTGCGGCCGATCAGCCGCTGAATCTCGTGGGTGCGGCCGCCGATCTTGCCCTTTTCGCTCTCGCGCGGGGTGCGGGTGAGGGTGGCGCGGGGGAGCATGGAGTACTCGGCGGTGACCCAGCCGCGGCTGGAGTTGCGCAGCCAGCCGGGGACGCCCGGTTCGATGGTGGCGTTGGTCAGCACGCGGGTGTTACCCAGCGAGACCAGCACCGAGCCTTCGGCAGTCTGCACAAAGCCGGGAGTGAGAGTGAGGGGGCGAAGCTGGAGCGGCGTGCGGCCGCCGGGGCGAAAGACAGAAGGAGCGATCATGAAGAGATTGTACGGGAGCGGGGTAACTGGGAGGGGGTCAAAGTGGTTAACACTCTCCAATCCCAAGATGGGAATTCTCTAATCTTCTAGCCCAGAGCCGGAATCTCTTCTTAACTCACTGAAATCATGTGTTTTGTCTTTGTCGCCTCCGGCTTGTATTCCCATTTCGGGATTGTTTTCCACATTTTGGTTCCCAAGAGCGTCTGTGGGAATAAGAGGATAATCACTTCCCTTATCAGGAACTTAAACCTCCTGTTCTGGTTTGGCACGCCGCGTGTAATAGAAAGGGACAACAACCTATGTAGAGGCAGGAACGGGAATACGGGAATACGGGGACTGGGGACCAAGGGACACGGATCAGAGTGAAGTGACAGGGATTTGAAACTGTCCACTGTCCACTGACCACTGTCCACTGGCAAGAAGGAAAGGAAGCGTCATGCAACAGACGATGCGCACAGCGGAATTCATTCCGGCCGGACCGGCCACGGCGGGTCTGACCGAAACGGCAGCAGGCGCCACCGAGGCCGGGCTGGCGCCCTTTGACGCGTCCAAAGGGAAGGGCGTGCGCTCCGAGCGCAAGCGGGTCGAGGCGATCGTCGAGACGCTCTCCAACCTGCGCGGTACGAGCGAGAACCTGGCCGAGGTGGCCCACGACGCGCGGAATATGGTGACGGCGCTGGGGTTGTACTGCGATCTGCTGGAGGAGCCGGGGGTGCTGAATCCAGCCTTTCATCACTATGGCGGCGAACTGCGTCTGGTGGCCACGGCCAGCCGGCGGCTGGTAGAGAAGCTGGTAGCCCTGGATGCGCGCGCGGGAGTTTCGCGCGACGCTGCTCCGGCCATGACTCAGAACAAGGCGGACGGGAGTGGCGGGAGAGAATTGCCGACTGCATCCCGGCCTGGCCACGCGCACCGCTGGGATCTGATGCCCGCCGAACCGGTCAGCGATCTGGCCGCGGAGTTGCGGGCCAACCGTAATCTGCTCTCGGCGCTGGCCGGACCCGCGATTGCGCTTACCGCGGAGGCGGAATGCGGCGCGCGGGCGGTGTGGCTGACGAGCGAGGATTTGACGCGGATTCTGGTCAACCTGGTCAAAAACGCCGCCGAGGCGATGCCCGAGGGGGGAAGCATCCGGCTTGGCCTGCGGGAGCGCTTGGCTTCCAACGGCACAGCAGAGGGCGTAACGCTCACCGTGGAGGATAGCGGGCCGGGAGTTCCCCTCGGAACGTTGGACAAGATCTTCGACTCCGGCTACACCACCCGCGCGGGAGGCTCCGGCCGTTCGGGCGAAACCCCTGCCAGCCATCGCGGACTGGGCCTTTGCATCACGCGCTCCATCGTCGAAGCTGCCGGCGGCAGCATTCATGTCATCAATCTGGTTCCTACCGGAGCCCGCTTCGAGATCCATCTGCCCGTCCGCTCCCGTTAAGGAGCGGCCATGCAGCGCGGCGCGCTGGCTGGGAAAAAGACTGGCCTGCGTCAACCTTCAACCTTCCTATTACCTTTTTGCGCGTGAGGCGATTACAATGCTCGAAACAGTCATGAATGCGAGAGTCATGGATTTCATTCCGCAACAACTCGCCGAACAGCCGGTGCGCCTGCACCTGCTGGTGGTCGATGCCGATGCGGCGGTTCGCTCGGCCTGCGCCGAGATTGCCAGTAGCCTCGGCTATGCCGTGGAAAGCACCGGCGATTTGGGCCAGGCCCGCAGTATGCTGCGCGGCATGACCGCCGACATCCTGCTGGTCAACCTTCCGGCCGGAACCAACCAGGGGCTGGAGCTGGTCAGCGAGGTCAAGCTGCTCTATCCGCAGACCGCGGTGATCGCCATGACCGCCTCCAGTTCGGTCAACTCGGCGGTGGAGGCGATGCGCTGCGGCGCTTCGGATTATCTGGCCAAGCCCTTCGCCATCGACGAACTTTCGACGGTTCTGGATCGCGCCGCCTCGAGCCTGGTCACCGATAACACCACCCGGCAGTTGCGCGAGCGGCTGCGGCTTTCGCAGGGGTTGGGCGCGATGATCGGCCGCAGCGGAGAGATGGAAAAGCTCTACCGCATCCTCTCCAAGGTGGCGCAGAGCACCCATCCGGTTCTGATCCTGGGCGAGAGCGGCACCGGCAAGGAGCTGGTGGCGCACACCATCCACGCCTACGGACCCAACGCGCAGAAGCCCTTTCTGCCGGTGGATTGCGGTTCGCTGGTGCCGACACTGATCGAAAGCGAGCTTTTCGGCTACGTCAAGGGAGCCTTCACCGGCGCCAACCGCTCCAAGGACGGCTTGCTGGTCTCGGCCGAGGGCGGCACGGTTTTTCTGGATGAGATCGGCGAACTCTCGCTCGACTTGCAGGCCAAGCTGCTGCGCGCGTTGCAAGAGAAGGAAGTCCGCCCGGTGGGCGCGACCCATCGCGTGCCCATCAAGGCGCGCATTGTGGCCGCCACCAACCGCGATCTGGCGGTGATGGTGGAAAAGGGAACCTTCCGCAAGGATCTCTTCTACCGGCTCAATGTGGTCAACCTGCGGCTGCCCGCGCTGCGCGACCGCCGCGAAGACATACCTCTGTTGGCCGCGCACTTCCTGGATCAGATCAGCCGCGAGCATGGCGTCAAGTTCACCTTGAGCGACGAGGCGCTGCGCACCATGATGCGCCACGACTGGCCGGGCAACGTGCGCGAGCTCGAAAATTCCATCGAACGGGCCTGCGCGCTCTCCTCCGGGCCGATTCTGCACCTGGGCGATCTGCCGACGCAGTTGCAGCAGCAGGGGCTGGAGGCGCGGCGCTCGGCGGCGGCCGGCGAGCAGGCTGCGGAAGGCGAAGCGCAGCAGCAGTTGACGACGCTGGCAGAGATGGAGCGTCAGGCGATTCTGGGAGCAATCCGGGCGCTGAACGGCGACAAGCTGCAAGCCGCCAAGCTGCTGGGCATCGGCAAGACTACCCTCTACCGCAAGCTGAAGGAGTACGGCATTGCCGATCCGCTTCGGGAAGAATGAGCGCCCCGGATTCAAGCCGGAACCGATCACGCCGATAGGTTAATTACGGGAATACCCAACGCTCCAGCCGGGAAATCTGGCCGCGAGCCGCACACCCGCCCAGAGCCGCAGACCGGCCAGTGGCATTCAAGAGGAGTTCGGAATGAGCATTCTGATTGTGACTGGAATTGAAGGCGCCCGTAACTGCGCCGCCGTGGTGGCAGCGCAACTGGGCATGGAGGTCGAAGTGGCCGATGGACGCAAGATGGCGCTGGCCGCGCTGCGCCGCCGCGAGTTTGCCGCCGTGGTGGTGGATGAGACGATGGCCGAGTGCGACCCGGCCTCGGCGGAGACCATCTGGGAGCACGCCGGATTGGCCATACCGTTGCAGATCAACTTCGCTCTTGCGGGCGCTTCGCGTCTGATCCGCGAGATTCGCTCCGCCCTGCATCGCCGCGAACGGGAGCAGTCGCTGGCCCGCCGCGCCGCCGCCGCCGCCATCGAGACCGAGCTGAAGTCCACCGTCGCCGGCCTGCTGCTGCACTCGCAACTGGCGCTCAATGGCAACGAGGTGCCCGCGCCGGTGGCCGAGCGGATGCGCGTGGTGGCCGATCTGGCCGGCAGCCTGCGCCAGCAGTTGAGCGCGCCGCTGATGGCCCGCATCGACAACGCCGCCTGAGCCACCTGCGGTGGGGCCAGTTGCTCGCTATTCGCTCGCATGGGGTTCATAGATACCGCCGCGACAGGTCTTCGGCGCTGCGATGGAGAGAAAAGGCGCGGGTATAAAATCTGTTCTCCTCGGCAGTACTGCCGAGAAGGACAAAAACATTCATTGCGTTGCACGCGCATCGCCGGGGCGATCGTTGCCCCGGCGTTTTTTTGCCCGGTATTTTGTCTGGAATCCTTTACTTTTGCCCTTCTGGCGGTTAAAACTGCAATATGCCCTTGTCCTGGAATGAGATACGTGACCGTGCAATTGCCTTCTCGCGGAAGTGGAAGGAAGAATCCTCAGAGGAAGCCGAGGCAAAAACTTTTTGGGATGACTTCTTCCATATCTTCGGTATCACTCGCAGCCGAGTTGCCTCATTTGAGAAATCAGTCGTTAAATTCGACGGCAAGAAAGGTTACATTGACCTTCTCTGGAAGGGTGTTCTTCTGGTCGAACACAAGTCGCGTGGGCGCGATCTAGACGGCGCCTTTCAGCAGGCTACAGACTACTTCCACGGTCTCAACGAACGCGATCTCCCGCGCTACGTGATTGTCTCGGACTTTGCGCGCATCCGCCTCTACGACCTCGAAGACGCTGCCGAGAACAGCTTTCACGAATTCAAGCTGGAAGAGCTGCACAAGAATATCCGCAGCTTCGGCTTCATCGCGGGCTACCAGACGCGCAGCTACCCACAGCAAGCCGCAGTGAACATTGAAGCCGCTGAAAAACTGGGCAAGCTGCACGATCTTCTCAAGGACGCTGGTTATCAGGGCCATGCTCTGGAACTATTCCTTGTGCGAATCCTCTTCTGCCTTTTCGCGGAAGACAATGCCATCTTCGAGCGACAGCAATTTCGCGAGTGGATTGAGCAGCGCACGGCAGAGGATGGCTCAGATCTGGGCGCGGCGCTCGGACATCTCTTCCAGATACTCAATACCGAACCGGAAAAACGCGCTCGGAATCTTGACGAGCATCTGGCCGCCTTCCGTTACATCAACGGCAAGCTCTTTGAAGAGATCATTCCACTCACATCCCTTGACCGACAGATGCGAGAAATGGTGCTGGAGTGTACCGGCCTGGACTGGGCGCGCATCTCGCCGGCCATCTTCGGCGCTCTCTTTCAGTCCATCATGGACAAGAAGGCCCGCCGCAACCTTGGCGCGCACTACACCAGCGAGACAAACATCCTGAAAGCCTTGCAGCCGCTCTTTCTGGATTCGCTTCGCGCCGAGTTTGAGCGTATCCGGCGTGACAGCAACCGGTTGAAAGAGTTTCATGCCAAGCTAGGCCGGATTTGCATCCTCGATCCTGCCTGCGGCTGCGGTAACTTTCTCGTTATCGCTTATCGCGAACTGCGGATGCTGGAACTTGATGTGCTGCGCGAAATCTTCAAGTCCAGCCCCGAAGGCCGCCTGGATGTGAGCAGCATCGTCTTTGTGGATGTAGACCAGTTCTACGGCATCGAGATCGAGGAGTTTCCCGCGCAGATTGCGCAGGTCGCGCTGTGGATGACCGACCACCAGATGAACCAGCTCGTCTCGTCTGAGTTCGGCCAGTACTTCGCCCGCCTGCCACTCAGAAAGGCTCCCAGTATCGTGAACGGCAATGCGCTCAGGATGGATTGGGAAGAGATCATTCCGCCGGAGAAGTTGAGTTATATCGTGGGGAATCCGCCGTTTGTGGGCGCAATGATAAT
This sequence comes from uncultured Occallatibacter sp., assembly GCA_964450895.1. GTDB lineage: Bacteria > Acidobacteriota > Terriglobia > Terriglobales > Acidobacteriaceae > Telmatobacter. Next base: position 60,740 of record CAYVGW010000001.1, read on the forward strand.
GGACGACGGACAGCGGGAAGATATCGCAACTGTCTTTTCCGATGTGAAAGGCGCTGGCGTGCTCGACTATGTAACTGCCTGGTACGTAAAGGCAGCCAAGTACATAGCGAGAACGAAGCCTATTGGCCAGATTCGTTGCGCATTTGTCTCTACTAATTCAATCGCGCAAGGTGAACAGGTTGGAATACTCTGGAAGATCCTTTACAAATATGGCGTCAAGATCGATTTTGCCCATCGCACATTTCGATGGCGGAATGAAGCGAAAGGCATAGCCGCCGTCCATTGCGTCATCCTTGGTTTCGGCATCGGGGAAACCGAGAATAAAGTAATTTACGACTATGAATCAATTAGCGCAGAACCGCATGCAACACCCGCAAGATTCATCAATCCATATTTGGTCGATGCGCCGGACGTATTACTGGAAAATCAAAGTAAACCAATCTGCAACGTGCCTGCGATGAAGTTTGGGAGCATGCCGCGTGACGGCGGGCACCTTATCCTCTCGGATCTGGAACGCAAAGACTTGATTGGCTCTTCACCCTCTGCCCGGAAATTTATACGTCCGTACACGGGGGCGGAAGAATTTCTTAATGGCGGTTCTCGATACTGTCTTTGGCTTCTTGGTGTTCCGCCTTCAGAGTTGCGCGGAATCGCCAAGGTAATGGACAGGCTAAAGGCGGTGCGTCAGTATCGTCTGGCGAGCAAGGCAGAATCTACACGCAGGGCAGCAGATACACCGGGTATATTTGTGCAACTGGCGCAACCCCAAAGCAAGTATCTGTTAGTGCCGCGAGTCTCTTCAGAACGCAGAAACTACATCCCTATGGATTTCATGAAGGCTCGTGTAATTGCCAACGATCAAGTACTTACAGTCGAGGGGGCATCAGAGTTTCATTTCGGTGTTTTATCTTCCACGATGCACATGGCATGGGTTCGCGCCGTATGTGGGCGGCTTGAGAGCAGATACCGCTATTCCAAAGATATTGTCTACAACAACTTTCCCTGGCCCGATCCAACCGGCAAACAGCGCGCCGCCATCGAAGCAGCGGCGCAAGGCATACTGGACGAGCGTGCCCAGCATCCCGAATCCACTCTCGCCGATCTTTACGACCCCCTCTCCATGCCCATCGGACTTGTGTATGCGCACAAAGCGCTGGACCGAGCGGTGGACGCCGCGTATGGTGGAAGAAACTTCAAGAGCGAGGCGGAACGAATGGCTTTTCTCTTCACGCTTTATGAAAAACTAACATCGCTCTTTCCGTCCAAGATAGTGAAAAGTAGGCGAGTGGCCGGTAGTTCCAGAAAAAGGCTGAAGTCTTCCGAGGGGGAGTGAAACTCGCCGGACGTTCTTTGGAATTCCAGAAGACCATGAATCTTTTTCAGCGATTCAATATCGGCTCAGACACGAATGCCAAGACCACATGAATAGGGAGTCAACCATGGACTAGCGTGGGCGGGGACGTCCACGCTACAACCGGACGGGAGGCCGGCGCTACATTCCGGTATTACCCAATCACGCGGTCATGGTACTTGCGCGGCCCTCGAAGTGCGCCTCGATCTCCTCCAGGGTTTTGCCTTTGGTCTCCGGCAGGAAGAAAAAGGCTACCAGGAAGTAGACCACGGTAAAGCCGGCGAAGAGGAAGAACATGGAGGAGTAGCCGTATTTGCTGACGAAGGGCAGAAAGATGCCAGCCAGGGTGGTGGAGACCAGTTGGTTGAGGACCAGGGCGAAGCTCATGCCGTTGGAGCGGATGCGGGTGGGCATCAGCTCGGAGAGGGCCAGCCAGACGCAGACGCCGGGTCCGACGGCGTAGAAGGCCATGAAGAGATAGAGGCCGAGGGCGACCAGCCAGCCGTGGCGGCGGTCGGGGATGCTGCCGATGAGAGCCTTTTCGATCTTGAGCGGCGCGGTGCGCGCAGCTTCGAGATCGGCGAAAGGATTCTTGAAGAAGGCCTCGATGCGGTTGGCGGGGAGGCAGTTGACGCGGGAGATTTCGAGGGGCGCGGCGGCGGGGTCGTCGGAGCGGACGAAGCTGGTGGCGGCGGTGAAGTCGCCGTAGGAGTAGATGATGGCCAGGGAGGCGCGGCGGCTGTCAATCTGACCGGCCTGAATGCCGTCTGCGTTATTGGCCGCCAGCAGCGTTTGGGCCTGGGCCGGAGTGAAGTTAAGAGAAAGCTCCTGCGTGGGGCGAACCATGGCTTGCACCTGCGGGCGCGCGTCCACGCCCACTTTTTCGGTGCGCAGAAAGAGAAGGCCGACGCCGATCATCGAAACAATAATTCCAGAAGTGCCCAGAATCAGCAGAAAGCGGCGTCCTTTGCGGTCCACCAGCACCATGCCCACCATGGTCATGAGGAAGTTGACCACGGTAAAGAGCAGATAGCCCCAGTGCGCTTGCAGATCGGAGAGGCCGCTCTGCAAGAGGATTCCGGCATTGTATTGGATGACCGAGTTGATGCCGGTGGCGGTGTTGCAGGCCAGGATCATGCAGGCCAGCAGGAAGGGAATGAGATATTTGCGGCGCAGCAGGGAGTCGCGCAGCTTGGTTCCGTCCACGCCGGCAGCCCGCTTGGCCGTCTCCAGATGCGCGGTTTCCTGCATCTCCTGCAATTCGAGCTGCGCCTGCTCGGCGGTGCGGGAGCGGAGCAGGGCAGCCAAAGCGCGGTCCGGCTTGCCGTGGCGGAAGAGCCAGCGGGGCGACTCGGTGACAAAGAGGCTACCCAGCACAAACAGCAGGCCGGGAGGCAGAGAGACCCAGAAGATATTCCGCCAGGCCTGATTTTTGAAGGCGAGCAGGGCATTGGCGTCGCCGCCGAGGGTGACGGCCTGGACGCGATAGCTGAAGTAGATGCCAACGGCCGCGGCGGCGACGATGCCCAGCGTCAGCAGCCATTGGAAGGCGCCGGTTCCCTTGCCGCGATCGCGGGCGGAGAGGCACTCGGCCAGATAGAGCGGAACCACGACGCCGATGAAGCCGCCGCTCATGCCTTGCAACAGGCGGCCAAAGAAGAGCGGCCCGTAGCCTTGGGAAAGCGCGATGACCGGGATACTGAGGGCGAAGGTGAGTCCGCTCAAGATCATCAGCGGCTTGCGGCCCATCCAGTCGGCCAGCGCGCCGGCAAAGAGCGTGGAGAAGACGCTGCCCAGCAGCACCGCGGCCACAATTACGGAGAGTTGCGCCGGACTCAGGTGCGAGGTCGCCTCCAAATAGGGCAGCGCACCGCCGATGATGCCCACGTCGATGCCGTAGAGCATCCCGCCCAGACCTGCCACCAGCAGCAGGAAGAGGTTGTAGCGGCGCTTGGCGGCAAGATCGCCGTTTTCGGAGGGGGCGCAAGGTTCTGTCAGGGACATGCGGTCTACCTTTTCATGGCTTGGGACCAGTATACATTGATCGAAAGCGTTGGAAACGGTCAGAATGTTGATCCTGAATGCAAGAGAAAGCCTGTCTTTCTGGAAATTTGAGGGTCGCGGAGCATGAGCGCCGTCCCTACGGGACTCCGGATAATTTGTGGGCGCGCACCCAGCGCTGAAGCGCTGGGCTAATAACCATTGCGCCTACGGCGCGGGTTTGCTGGCGCTACATTCCTGTCAGGCGTTACGTTCATCAGGCGCTACGCGACCAATTGCGTGGCTAGCCAGCCGTACAGTTCTTCCGGCGTAGTAGCGCTGCCGGAGGTCCAGGGCGAAGCGATTCCGGGGGGCGTGAGCAGGTAGGCGGAGTTGCCGTGTTCGGCGACGCAGAGGCAGAAGGTCCGCTCGCCCTCCGGATAGCGCTGGGCGGCTAGCCAGACGTAGCGGGCCAGGATCGCCGCATCGACGGCGCTACCCTGCGGATCGTCCACGTCGGGCAGGGCGCTGATTCTCTGCTGATTCTCGAAGATGGCGATGCCGGTGAAGGGCTTTGGCTTGCTTCTCATGCCAAAACGGGCTACGACCACGCGCGGACGGGCGCGGCGCAATGCCTCGGAGGCTGCCCACTCAACGAATGCGCTGTTGAAGATGAGCGCGCCGTTGCCGCTGAGGTAGAGATCGACGGTGAAGTTGCGCAGGCGGGTCTGGCCGGCCAGCTCGGCGGGCCAGAGGCGATTCCAGTCTTCGCGCCGGATGCCGGCGATGGTCTGGTCCGCGCCGGAGATACTTTTGGGGATGGTATTCAGGTCGGCGAGCATCTTGTCGCGGAAGGGCTTGAGCGTGGCGCAACTCAATTGGCTGGCAGCGGGAGGCACGGCGGGAGGCAGCAGGCTGTTCAGCTTGGCCTCGGCGTCGATCAGCCAGAGATCGGAGCTGTCCGAATTGCCTTGGCTCGCCAGTTGCGCACTCAGGCTGGGCGTTCCGGGCTGGCCTTGCAGCGCCAGTTCGCTGATGCGGCGCGCGTCACCTTTGAGGTCGATTTGGCTGCCGCGCGCATCCCATGGCTTCCAGAGGGTGAGGGGATCGACCGGCAGGCTTTCGGGCAGAATCAGCAGGACCAGCCGTGCGGGATTAGCCTGCGCCGGCGCGGCATCGCGCCCCGCGGCGTTGATGGCCTCGAAGATTCCCTCCACCACGCGACGCCACTCGGCATAGTACGCCGAACGCGCCAGCAGAGAGGAATTTTCAACGGTGTCTGTCGATTCGGTAAAGTTCCAGTGCGCAACGCCCATCTTGTCTTCCACGGCGCGCAGCGGCGCGACGAGTGCGTCGAGCGCCGCGGGCTGGAAGCTCTCCAAGCCGTGCAAAAACTCCTTGAGCCGGTCGCGCTCGTAGGGGAAGAGCATCTCCCACTGGCTCAACTGCTGGTTGAGGGTGGGACGCATGGTCACCGGCAGCCGCGCAATCAAAGTGCGATATGCGTGCAGATTGGCTGCTTCAGCCTCTTCGCCTGTGTGCGCTTCAATCATTGCCACATCCCTCATAGTTCCAACCCCGGCAGTCGTTTTCCCGGCAAATCCAGGCCTTTGATAGCGAACAATTCCGCAATCGTGGGGCAAAGATCGATATGCGCAATAGGCTCTTCGATGATCTGCGCCTTGCGCGCCGCCTCGCCCAGGCACATCATCCAGGTCAGGCGGGTCGAGTCGCAGTCCTGCCGGTGATTGAAGAATCCGTTGGTCTTCGATCCGTCCATATCGCGCCCAAACTCAGGCAGGACAAAGAGCGTTGTCTTGTCTTTGTAGGCGGGCAGCAATTGCACCTGATTCCAAAACTCATAGACCAAGCGGTCGACCGTGCCGATGCCGCCCAGGTGCATTGAATAGGAGCCGAAGTGCGCCACCTCCATGTCGGAGAAGGAAACCACCAGCAGAGAGGGCGCAAAACGCCGCATCACTTCCGTGCTGACCAAAAAGGTGAACTCGTCTCCGCTGGCCGGCGCGTTGACGCGCACCAGTTCATCAATGGCCTGCTGAATGACGCCGAGCGTGCGCGGGTCCAGCGAAGAGGCGTCCCCGGCAACCGACCAGCCCAGCCCATCGTAGTTGTCCCGGCTGAGCATGGCCTCAATCTCCGGCTGCACGCTGGCGCGGTCATTGCCGTGGACGGCGCGGCCCTGCGCTGCCGCATTGACCACCGCATTGATCAGCAACTGCTTGGGGAAGATCACGTTGGCCCCGTAAGCCGGGCCAAAGTCGCGCACCGCGCTCGCGCCGATGCGATTGGTAAGGGCCTTGTTGCTGGAGATCAACCAGGTTTGGTCCTGCGCGAGGCTCATCCGCTTGCGCAGGAATTCAAAGAGCGTGGGGCTGGCCGGCGGTGTCTTTCCCCAGTCGTCCAGCCGCTGCCAGTTTCCGGTGAGCAGGCTGGAGGTTGTGTTGTAGTGCGAAGTCACACCGGCGTTGAGTGCGTTGGGAAAGAAGACGCTTTGCGGCAGCAGATCGCGGTGCAGATGAGGAATGTTCTGGAAGCCGCTTTCGGCAAAGGTGTCGGCGCGGCGGATTCCGCCGCAAGCCACAACAATCACCTTGCGTCCCACGCCCGCGCCCGGCTCGGCGGCAAAGCTGGGCCGATGCGCGCTGGCCCACCGATCGACCAGCAGGACGGCGGCGGCTTTCAGTAGAGTGCGACGAGAGGTATCCATGGAGTACCCCGGTTTCCCTGTGAAATTACGTCCTTGGCGCGGAATCAACTTCTGTCCTGCGCAGGCCGCTGAACACTATCTCTGCCTGAGGATAGCAGAATGTCATTGATCCGGCCCAGAAGTTTTGAGACACGCGCCTCTTCCATGCAAAAGCGGATTTCGCAGCGCCTCTCCGGGGTGAATTGTAACGCAGCTTGTTCATTCATGACGCAATTTGCAGCTTCGAGACGGGCCGCGTGGACGGCTCCCGGCCGAAGCGCGCGCCGGGCTGGCCGCCCAACCGGAAGACGAATCGTCCGCCCTGAGCCACATCGGCGTGGCTGAACCAGGCGTTGGGGTGGAGGCTTCCATTCCACTCCACGCTCTGGATGTAGATGCTTTGCGCTGTCGCTCGTTTGGCCTCGAAGACCAGCTTCTTGCCCCCGGCCAGATGCAGCGTGGCGCGGTCGAAGAGCGGCGTGCCGAAGACGTAATGGCCGCTGACCGGATCGACGGCATAAAAGCCGATGGAGCTGAGAATGAACCAGGCCGACATCTGCCCGCAGTCTTCGTTCCCGGCGATGCCGTCGGGGGTGTTCGCGTACATCGTCGTATTCAACATATGCACGCGCTCCTGGGTCTTGGCCGGTTCACCGGCGTATGCGTAGAGGTAGGCGATGTGGTGGCTTGGCTCGTTGCCGTGGGCGTACTGGCCCACCATTCCGGCGATGTCCGGCGGCGCATCGGGAGGCAGCGTCGAGGGCTGGTTGAAGAGCGCGTCCAGCTTGGCAACGAATGCCTTCTCTCCGCCCATCATCTCGATGCAGCCGGTCACATCGTGCTGAATGCCGAAGGTCGTCTGCCATGCATTGGACTCGGTGTAGTCGCGCCACTTCTTGGAGTGCCCCATCTCGATGGGATCGAAGGGCTGGGCAAAGGAGCCATCCTGAAGCTTGGCGCGCAAAAAGCCCGTCCCCGCGTCCCAATAGTTGCGATAGTTGCGGGAGCGCTCGACGAGCAGCTTGGCGTTGGCGGCGTCGCCGAGTTTGGCGGCGACGTGGGCTATCGCCCAATCATCGTAGTCATACTCCAGGGTCTTCGAGACTGATTCCTCTTCCAGATCGGCGGGAATGTAGCCCATCGAGCGATACCATTGCAGGCCGCGGTAATCGTCGGCGAAGGCGCGCTTTTTCATCGCCGCGTAAGCGCCGGGATAGTCGATGCCGGTGAAGCCTTTCGCGCAGGCCTCGGCAATCACCGCCGCGGAGTGGTAGCCGGTCATGCAGCCGGTCTCCTTGCCCTGCAAGGGCCAGACCGCCATCCCCGCCGGACTCTGCTGCGCCATGCGGATCAGGCTGTTCACCATATCCGGCACGCGATCGGCATGAATGAGCGTCATCAGAGGATGCTCGGCTCGGTAAGTATCCCAGAGCGAGAAGGTGGTGTAGTTGCGCTGGCCCTGGGGCAGTTGATGGATCTCCCCGTCCATGCCGCGATAGCGCCCATCCACGTCGTCGAAGAGCGTCGGCGCAATCATGGTGTGGTAGAGCGAGGAATAGAAGACGGTCTTGCGGTCGAGGTCGGCGGTTTCGATGCGAATCTTGCCCAGCTCCTCGCGCCAGCGCGCCTCGGCTGCCCGCTGCACGCGCTCGAAGCTCCAGTCCGGCAGTTCCTCCGCCAGATTCTTCGCGGCGCCCTCGGTGGAGACGCCGGAAAGCCCTGCCTTGATGAGAATCTGCTCGCCGGCGTGGGTTTTGAAGTGGGCCACTGCCTTCAGATTCTTGCCGCGCAACTCGACCGGCAACTCGCCTGTGGGCATCGCAATCAACTGGCCGTCGAGATAAAAGTCCAGGCGGTCGAAGGGCCGGGAGAAGCGGAGCGCAATGTGCATCTGGCGCCCCCACGCCCAGGCCTTGGTCGCATGGCTGGCCAGAATCGTATCGCTGCCCGCCTGCCGCGCGCTGCACCAGTCGATGTCGTTGGGAAATTTGCCGTAAGCGTGCGTCAGGTCCAGCAAGATGTGGCTGCTCTCGCTGGCAGGAAAGGTGTAGCGATGGAAACCAGCGTGCTCGGTGGCCGTCAGCTCGGCGCGGATGCCGGTGTCCAGCAGAACCGAATAGTAGCCCGGATGCATCTGCTCGTTGGCGTGGGAGAAGTGCGAGCGGTAGCCGGTGCCGGGCTGCTTGCGGTCGCCCGCCTCCAGCCGCACTTCGCCGGTGCGCGGGACCACCAGAAAGTCGAGCAGATCGCCGCAGCCCGTTCCGCTCAAGTGGGTGTGACTGAAGCCCATGATCGAGTCGTCGGAGAGATGGTAGCCGGAGCACCAATCCCAGTCGTCGTTGTAGGTGTCGGGACTCAGTTGCACCATGCCAAAGGGCACGGTTGCGCCGGGATAGGTGTGCCCGTGGCCGCCCGTTCCCAGAGCCAGATTCACAAAGCGAAAGAGGTCTTCCTTGTCTGCCTCGGAGCCAGTTCCCTGGGAAAAAGACGGCAGGCTAAGCAAGCCTGTCACCGCAGAAGCTCCGAGTACGGAAAGCCCGCGCACCACATCCCGCCGCGACCACATGCTCTTCCTCTCTTCACGGTTCATCGCATCCTCTTCTACTCGTCTCTTGTACGTTCATCGTAGTTTGGTAATAATTCATCGAACTCTGGGTGCCCCAGGTCTCGCTTTTGAGACCTGGGAGGCCGTCAATGCCCGCCACTTGCCGCCCCAACCGGCAGACCAAGCGCGGCAGCGGAAGGCAGTTCCCTGCCCTTTTCAAAGTCTTTGGTCACCTGCGCAAAGCGCTCGCCGCGCTGCTGCCACTCTTCAATCCGAAGATCATAGCGGACAGTTACATTGTCCAGCCAATAGGGCCGATTTTCACTCAGCCAAACCTGGCGATAGAGATTCTTCGCGGCCGAGTAGCCGTCGCGCAAGTCCTGGCAGCGGCCAAACATGCTGCTGATCTCGTCCAGCATATTGTGGGTCTCCCAGGTGCGCGCCTTGGCCGGGTCTTTCTGGCGCTCAAGCACCTCGGCATAGCTGTCGGCAATCTCCTGGCCCAGTTCAAACTTCAAACCGATCAGGTCCAGCCGCCGCGCGCCCATCTCCATCGCCAGCAGCGCGTCGGCCTGCTGCAAGCGCGGATTGGCCGCGCGCGCCTCGGCCAGCAGCACGATGGCGCGCTCCGCATGAGTGCGCAGATCGACGGCCACCGGCAGGACCTTCGCCGAAGCCTCCTGGCCCTCCGCGCTCCACGGGTCGATCCAGAAAAGCTGATCGCTGTTCAGCCCGGAGTGCGCCTTGCCCAGAGCCTCGTGGGCATGAATCAACTCCTCTTCCGCCTGCTCGATCTTGCCGCTCCGGTCGCCATGAAAGAGCCGCCCGTAGGCCTCCTGATAGGCGGGGATCGAACTCTCTCCCGGCTGCCAGGCCGCCACCGCGCCAAAGAGCACGCCGTACCAATCCATGTTGAAGAGGCCTTCGCCGTCGTCGTTCCAAACCGTGGTCAAGGCGCCGGTCGAGCCGAGCCGCTGCCCATCGCGAATGAAGCCCTGGATGTTGCCGAAGGCCCCCTTCGCCGCGGGAAAGACCTCATTCCAATTCGCGTCGCCGGGAGAGACCCAGGTCTCGATTCCCGCTTTGGCAAATGGCTCGATCATCTTGTCGAAGCCTTCCGTGTCCCAATAGTTCCAGGGCACTGCGATCATATCCTTGGGCAACTGGGCCACCGCCGCCGGGTCGCTCCCGCCAATATCTCCCCAGAAGAGCAGGCGGCGATGCAGCGGCGTCAGCTCGTCGTGAATCTGCTTCAGGAACTCGACGTAGACCGGCCCATAGCCCTTCGCCTGCACCTCAGCATGGGTCCGCCCCACGCCCAGGTCAAAGGTCTCGTCGGCGCCGATATGCAGAAACGGCGAGGGAAACTCCTCCGCGAGCTGCGTAAACCAGTCCTTGATCAGCGGCAGCGTTCCCGGCTGACCCGGCGCCAGCACATGGCCATGCGGCGTCTCCGCCACATCCTTGTACAGGTCGTACTTGAGCACGTGGTGCAGATGCCCGAAGGCCTCCTGCTCCGGCAAGATCATCACATGATACTGCCGTGCGTAGGCCACCAGCTCCGCCGCTTCAGCCGGCGTCAGCGCGCTGCCCGTAGGCGCGGCCAGCGGCTGATGAGGATACAAAAGCGTGTGCTCGATGTACGGCGAATAGACGTTGGCCTTGAAGGAAGCGAAGACGCGAATCTGGCGCTTCTGGAACTCCAGCGTGGGAAAGGGGCCGCGGGAGAGATCGTCGTCGATGCCGCGATACTTCATCGCCGGCCAGTCGCGCACCGTGCCGGTGGGCAGAACCGCCTTCTCGCCGGGAAGCGGCAGCAACTGCTTGAAGGTTTGCACGCCATAAAAGATGCCCGCGCTGGAGGCAGCCACGATCTCGGCCTGGTGCGGCTCGATCACCAGCAGATAGCCTTCCTCCCGCATCGCCTCGTCGAAGGCCAACCCGCGTTGAGTCAGCAGGGCCTTGGCCGCCGGCGCATCGCTGCGCAGCAGAACGACGCGGTATGCGCTTTCACCCTTCGCGCCGGGAAGCTCGGCTTGCCGGACAGCCTCTTCCAGGTCGCGCTTGGCAAACTCGTCCTCCGCATCGCCGCCCGGAACGCTGACGGCTATGGTTGCCGGTAAAGCTGTCTCCCCGGCGAAGTGCGCCTCGCGCGGCGCGGGCAGCAGGCGGGGCTGGGCCGAGAGCAGCGCTGGAAACGTCATTGCCAGGGCAAGCAGCGCACAGATCGCTACGCCCGCCGACGGCAAAGCTGGCCAGGGCTTGCGGAGCGACGTTGCGGTTGGGGCGGCGTTGCGAGAGAAATTTTGCACCAAGATCACCTCAGCAGGAACTTAAAAATCAAAAAAACGACCGTTTACCTCGAATACGATCATCATACTATTTCACAATCGACGATGCAGACCCGCCGGGCATGAAAGTGGTGCGCAGACGGAATCAATGTCGCATCCGCGAACGAACGAAGATTGTCTTGTGTCTCTCAGAATCGAGAGCAGATGGACAGGCTCTTCAAATCAAGGCTGCATCACTGTTTTGAAAATTACCCATACGAAGCGATATGAACCTGCCACTTAGTGCTACACTTTGACCGTGGGCAAGAATGGTCCCAAGGCGCTGTCGGTGTACAAAGGCAAGCCGTTTTCCCGTTTTGCCCGGAAGGCTCACATTACGGACGCTGATCTATGGAATGCTGCCCAGCTCGCTGACGAAGGCGTAATCGATGCCGATCTTGGCGGAGGGGTGATCAAGCAGCGCATTGCACGCGCCGGAGAAGGAAAGTCGGGCGGTTCGCGGTCGATCATTCTCTTCAAGAAGAATGACCGCGCGGTCTTCGTGCATGGTTTTGAAAAGAAAGATGTGGCCAACATTACGGTCAAGGATCTGGTTGCTTTCCGCAAACTTGCGAATGCCATTCTCGGCTGCACGGATGCCGAGATGGCGCAAAGAGTTGAAATTGGCTTGTACTTCAAAGTAGAAAATCCAGAGGAAAAAGACGATGACTAAAATGTATCGCAGCAAGATGATGGCTTCTGTTCACGAGATGGCGTCCGATTTGTACGGTGTGGGCGGAATCGATAAAAAGACCATGCGCGAGTTCGACGCGCTCTGCCTGACGCCGGTACAGAAGATGACGCCGGAGAAGATTCGGGCGCTGCGCGAGCGCGAAAAAACCAGCCAGACAGTCTTTGCAGCTTACTTGAACGTCACGCCAAGCCTGGTGAGCAAATGGGAGCGGGGAGAAAAACATCCGCAGGGAGCCTCGCTCAAGCTGCTCTCGCTGGTGGAGAAGAAGGGGTTGGAGGTTGTGGCGTAAGAAGAGTAATTCAACGTGATAAAATCTCAGTGTATTTCATCTATTCAGACACAATGCACGAGGACGCATAATGAACAAAGCTATTCTTCTCGTATTCTTTCTCGCTTCTTCTTTTCATATTCATGCACAGGAAACGCCCTCTCAAAGCTGTACGCGCGATTTGGATGCCATCCCGGCCTTCCTGCTGGCCAACGACGCAGGTGGCCAGGATGAACTAGCGCAAAAAGGGCAGAAGCACTTTGACGATGCACTGATCGCCGCCAAAGCCGATGCCGCCAAGATCACCACAGACGAAGATTGCTCTACCATCGTGCGCAAGTATCTGCTGGCTTGGCGCGACGGCCACCTATGGGTCGAATTTGCTGCGCCAAAGAAGGCAGAGAACGTGGCAGCAACTCCGACGCCGAAAGAAGGCAACCATGCCGTGCTGAAGGTGATGAGCGACAAGACGCTGCTGTTGACGCTGCCCGATTTTGAAGCCGCCGTGGGCCAGGATCTGAAAACGATGAATGAGAAGCAGCACGATGTGCTAGCCTCGCATCCGAACTGGATCATCGATGTGCGTGACAATAGCGGCGGCAGCGACGACAGTTACGATCCCTTGACGCGCTGGCTCTTGCCCGATGAGATCTCTGAAGTCACCACGGCGTTTCTGGTGACGCCGCGGAACATCGAGGCGCAGAAAAGTATCTGCGCCCAGTACCCCATGGACGCTGACTGCCCCAAGATGATGCAGCCGCTGGTGGATCGCATGAGCAAAGGGAAGACCGGTGAGTACGTTCCGATGAGCGACAGCGATCCTGTGGTCTTTGGCCGCGAAGATGTTGTTGAGCCGCATCGCCCGGCGCGCGTCGCCGTACTCATCGATCATCCCTGCGGCAGTTCCTGCGAGCAGTTTTTGCTGACCGTGCGCCAGAGCTTCAGTGTCAAGCTCATTGGCCGCCGGACCTATGGCGTGCTGGATGTCTCGAACGTGCGTCCCTGGCCGCTGCCCTCGGGCAAGCGCATTCTGCAATACGCGATCTCGCGCTCCTTCCGCATTCCGGCCATGCCGGTAGATGGCATCGGCGTCATGCCCGACATCTATCTGCCGCTTGGTGACGGACCCAACGCCAAAGACGACGAAGTGAAGCGCGTGCAGAACTGGCTGGAGGGTGGTTCACTCGCGCCAGTCAAGAAATAGCCGGCTACCAAGCGGATTGACGGGTGCCCCAGGTACAAACTTGAGGAATTGCTAACCGCCAGCATATTGGAGGTCTTGAGCCAGCTCCTGCTCCGTGTAATGGCGCGGAATCTCGCGCTGCGCCAAGAGGTCCGCGAACCCGAACCGGGAGATTTCGGCCAGTTCGGAGGCCTTCCCAAAAGGCAGAATGCCTTGAGCATAGAGAGCGATGGCAAGCTCAGCCCGCAGACGCGGTTCCACCTCTGGCTCCGGAAGCCGCAAGCTGCCAGTAATGGATTCCGGTATGTCAAAGTGCAGGGTCATGGGGATTACCAGCCCCTTACCAGCTGATTTTACATCCAATGAGATTTCCTAATCGAAATCTCAATCTCAAAACCAGATTCTGGCACCCGGCACTGACGCTATCGCCTACCGGCCCATTTATCAACATGCCCGCCCAGAAGAGCTTGCAGTTTTGCGTCTACCTCGTTAAATTCCTGTTCCATGCAAGTAGTAAGGCCGCAGAGACTGCCTTTATATTTGTGTTCGGGAATCGTTGCAATCTCGGTATTTGATTTCAGGTCGATAACATGCACCGAAAGATGAAGAACATATCCCGTATCGAAGACGACATCGGAAAATTTGATGTAGAGATCATTGCCGACGGTGTTTTCGTCCGACCTATCCTTGGCCGCGGCAATGGAAGTAAATCTTGGACTTAGTCCCTCTTTGACCTTTTTCTGAAAGATTACGTTCTCGTGATGAATTACATCTTCCCACTCAGCCTTGGAATAGCCCAGGTCGAAATAGGATTCAGGGTCCATATCCGCCCACCCGACAAAGACATGCTGCACGTTCGTCAAGTCAAGCACGGGCTTCTTATCACGCGCTTCCACGGAAAACGGCAGTGCGGCACAGAACAAAAATAAAACTACAAACAATGTTCCTCGTTTCATCGGAGTTATTCCTTTCGCTCTTCCGTTCCAATTGAAAAAATGTCAGCCCGCCTAAATCAGATCTGTCCGCCCTGTGATGCCCAGTTCCTTGACGATCTTGCCTACGTCCTGGGAGTGGTCGCGGTGGGCGATCAGCAGGGCGTCCTCGGTGTCCACGATGACCAGGTTCTCGACGCCGACCAGGGCGACAAACTTCTTGGGGCTGTAAATGTAGTTGTTGCAGGAGTCCAGAGCCATGTGGCCTTTGGTCTCGGCAACATTGCCCTCGCCGTCGCCGCGCTGGCGGGTTTCCAACTGGTACTCGTAGAGCGAGGCCCAGGAGCCGAGGTCGTTCCAACTGAATTCGGCGGGGATGCAGTAGAGATGGGAGAGGTGTTCGCCCTTGGCCGAGCGCGGCTCCAGGACGGCGTAATCGACGCTGATGTTTTCGCACTTGGGATAGAGGGCGCGGAAGACCTCGTCGAATTGCGGCGTGCCGTAGGCGGCGGCGATGGATTCCAGCAGCGGGGCGGTCTCCGGCAGATGCTCGCGGACGGCGTTGGCCAGGGTGCGGGCGGACCAAAGGAACATGCCGGAGTTCCAGAAGTAGTTGCCGGCGGCGACGAACTCCTCGGCCTTGTTCTGGTTGGGCTTCTCGGTGAAGCGGCGGACGTGCAGGGCGGTGTCGTCGGGGGTGAAGCTGGTGGTCTCGATGTAGCCGTAGCCGGTCTCGGCGCGGGTTGGCTCGATGCCCAGGACGACGATGTTCTCGCCGGCTTGAGCCACGGCGATGCCCTTTTGCAGCGCCTTGAGGAAGCGCGGCTCGTCGGCGATCACGTGGTCCGAGGGTAAGATGCCGAGGACCGCGTCGGGATTCTGGCGCTCGATGAGGAAGGCGGCCAGCCCGCAGGCGGGGGCGGTGTTGCGCGCCACCGGCTCCTGGATGATCTGCCCGGCGGGGATGCGCCTCAACTGATCGGCGATCTCGTGGGCCAGGAATTCATTGGTGATGACCCAGGTCTGCTGCGGTCCGGCGATGGGCTTGATCCGCTCGACGGTCTGCTGGATCATGGAGCGCTCGCCGTCCAGGGCGAGAACCTGCTTGGCGTGGGCGCGGCGGCTGCGGGGCCAGAAGCGGGTTCCGCTGCCTCCGGCGAGAATGACTGGGCGAAAATCCATCGTATTATCCATTGAAAACCCATCCTACCTGAGAGAGAGAACGTTTGGACAGAGGGAAATGAAATTTTTTGGAATACCATCCCATCTACTGAAACTTGGGGAACTCGGGGAAGATTCACTGAATCTCCATTTTCGCACGTCACAAGTTCGAGGCAAAAGCTCTGTCCCCGCACCCAAGCAATCTGCCATCACTGTCTTCAGGCTTGCTGTGCTTGGAACAGCTAATTTATCTCTCTTTAATTACAGCACTTTGACAAGGGGAGAGACGACCTGAGAAGATCGTTGGCGGATTCCAATTCAATTGAATCCATCCTTGGAATGACTTCTTTATGGCGTTCTCAGGGGATTCCCGCATCCCAAACAGATTGCACCAGCCCAAGAGGGGTAAAATATGCGCTCATTTCTTCCAGTTCTGCGCTTGCGGGTTCTGCTCGCAGCGGGTGTCTTCGCGGCAATGCCGTTGGCGGCTGCTTCGCAAGGATCGGGCATATTCTTCTTCGACTACATTCCGACTGCCGCAACAACAATCGACGCTGCCGTAACAGCAATCGACGCCCCCAACGCGGGCACGAAGGCGCAGCAGGGAACCATCGTCGTCGGGATCGACACTGCCGGAGATGTGGCGGGAACTTATATCGATACAAACGGCCTGCCGCACGGTTTTGTTCTTCCCATCGGCGGGAGCATCACCGGCTTCGACGCTTCGTGCAGCACGGGCACCTATCAAGGAACAGTCGTCAGAGCCATCAACGCTGGAGGCGACACCACCGGATATTTCACCTGCTCCGGTGCAACCCACGGATTTGTGCGCTCTGCCAGTGGCACGATCTTTAGCACTTTCGACGCAACTCAGTCCGGCTATGGAACCAATTCCTTCGCCATCAACTCTTTGGGCGCGGTCACCGGCTTTACCGGGACGAGTCAAGCCGGCTTTGTGCGCAATGCAGGTAGCACCGCCACCACCTTCAGCGTACCGATTCCCGGAGGAAGCCAGTACGACCTTTATCCGACCATGGGCACCGCCATCAACACCGCGGGAGTGATCGCGGGAGCTTATTTGAGCAACACCGATCACGTTTCTCACGGCTTTGTGCGCGCGGCCAATGGCACGATCACAACCTTCGATCCAGCCAATGTGGCCACTTCTGCTGCCAGCAATTCGAGTTCCTGGAACAGCGGAGATGTCCCTACCGCCATCGACACAGCGGGGGACATCTCCGGAAGTTATACCGACACGACAGGTGCCCGCCATGGCTATCTGCGTACCGCCGCCGGCGCGATTACTTCCTTTGACGCCACCGGCGCGGAAACCAGCTCCTGCGCCACCTCAGGCGTGGGAAGTGTTGCCTGCGGAACCATCGCCATCGGCATGGATGATGCGATGAATATCGTCGGTACATTCTTTAATTCCGACGGCGTCGCGTGCGGCTTCCTGCGCTATGGCGCCACGGGGGCCTTCACCACGGTTTGCGCCTCCGAAGCAGGCACGGGCGCCTATCAGGGAACAGGATTTGTGGGCGTCAATCCATCGGGGACAGTTGCCGGAACCTACGCCGACTCGAACAACGTGCTGCATGGCTTTACCTATAGCCTGCCGACAACGCAGACTACGACGACCCTTACACCAGCGCCGACGCCGAATCCCTCAGTTTATGGGGAATCGGTGACGTTGAGCGCCACTGTTTCTTCCAGCAACGGTACTCCGGCCAATGGCGAGAACGTCACCTTCCTCAGCGGTACAACAACGCTGGGAACGGGGCAACTGACAAGCGGCGTTGCCAGCCTGACCACCACGGCTTTGCCGGTGGGCACGGACTCGATCACAGCGGCCTATGGCGGTGACACAACCTTTGTGGGCAGCAGTTCGACGGCGGTCAGCCAAGTAGTAACGCAAGCCAGTTCTACAACCACATTAAAGTCGTCGCTGAATCCCTCGACCGCCGGTCAATCCGTGACTCTGACGGCGACCATCTCCGGACAGTATGGCGGACTGCCGACCGGCTCGGTGGCCTTCAGCAATGGAAGCACGAGTTTGGGAAGTGTAACACTGAATGGAAGCAATCAGGCGGTATTGACGACTGCCACGCTGCCACAAGGGACGGATCAGATCACAGCGGTCTATAGCGGCGACACGAACTTCACCGGAAGCACATCGAATACTCTGAGCCAGGTGGTGGCTGCCGCGCCTGCGCCGGACTTCTCCATTTCGCTCACACCTTCCGCATGGACATTGGATGCGGGGCAGAGCGTGGGAATCGTCGTTACGGTAGCACCTGTAGCGGGTTTCAATTCGCAGGTTTCCTTCAGTTGCTCCTCCGGGGTGACGTGCAGCTTTTCTCCGCAAACCATCACTCCAGGAACGAGTTTGACGAATTGGACAACGATGACCGTGACAACCAGCGCGGCAACCGCCTCTTTGCATCGTGATTCCAATCCGTTCTTGCCCGCCTCGGCGCTGGCGGCGGTGTTGTGCTGCATGGGCTGGAAGAAGCGGCGGCGCTTGCTGATGCTCGTGCTGCTGGCGGTGAGCATGGTTGGCCTGGGGCTGATGAACGGGTGCGGCGGGGCTTCTGCCTCCCAAATCCAGCCCACGCAGCAAACGGTCACTGTGACGGCATCCTCAGGATCGCTTACACACACCGCAAACCTTGCGCTCACGGTGTACCCAAAACCATAGAACAAGCTTGTTCTCAGAGAAGAAGACAGGCACAAACAGGGCACGGCAGAAGCCGTGCCCTGTTTGTGCCTTTATGCTTTCCGAAAGCTGAAAAGACTTCAGCCAGAGCATCTCTCCTGTTGCTGTAGAGTGCAGCGTGGACCAGGAGGTCCACGCCACAGCCGACCGGGAGGCCGGCGCTACTCAATGCCATTCGGAGAAATTCTCTAGCCGAGCTTGGTGAGAAACTCGGCCATGCGGCGGGTGCCTTCGTCGATGTTTGCTTTGGTGACCGGGTAGGAGAGGCGGATGTGCTCGGCGGTGCCGAAGGCTTCGCCGGGGACGGTGACGACGTGGGCCTCGTGGAGCAGGCGGGTGGCCAGCTCGGTGGCCGACTTGATGCCGCCCTTGCCGATGTAGGCGCTCATGTTGGGGTAGACGTAGAATGCGCCTTTGGGCTTGGTGCAGGTGACGCCGGGAATCTTCGCCAATGCCGCCAGCATGTAGTCGCGCAGATCGATGAATTCGGCGCGGAACTCGCTGACGCACTCCTGCGAGCTGGTGAGCGCGGCGATGGCCGCCTTCTGGACGAAGCTGGTGGCGTTGGAGGTGGACTGCGATTGCAGCTTGCTGAGGTTGGCGGTGACCGACTTCGAGGCCAGCGCAAAGCCGGCGCGCCAGCCGGTCATCGCGTAGGTCTTCGACAACGAGCCGAGAATGACGAGATGCTCTTTGGCCCAGGTAAAGGAGCCTCCGCTGACCGGCTTGCTGGCGTAGTTCAGGTAGACGTAGCACTCGTCGAGGAGCAGATAGATCCCGCGCTCGTGGGCCAAGCGGACGATGCGCTCCAAATCCTCGGCGGAGACCACCGAGCCGGAGGGGTTCGAGGGGGTGTTGAGAATGATGGCCTTGGTTTTGGGGGTGATGGCCTTTTCGATGGCGTCAGCGGTGACGCGGAAGTTCTCCGCCTCCTGGGTCTGCAGGAAGACGACCTTGCCGCCGGCGTACTGGATGATGTCCTTGAAGCTGACCCAGTAAGGGACGGGCAGGATGACTTCGTCGCCGTGATCGACGAGGATTTGGATGGCGTTGAAGAGGGCCAGCTTGCCGCCGGTGGTGAAGATGGCCTCATCGAGAGCGTAGTCGGAGCCGAAGTCGGCGGCGTGGCGGTCGATGATGGCCTTGCGCACGTCGGGGATGCCGGGAACGACGGTGTAGCGGGAGAAGTTGGCGTCAATGGCCGCGATGGCCGCGTCCTTGATGTGGCGCGGCGTGGGGAAGTGCGGCTCGCCGGCGCCGAAATCGACGAGGTTGATGCCTTGGGCGCGCAGCTTGGCGGCCTCGGCGGCCACGGCCATGGTTGCGGAGACCTCGATCCGGCCGATACGGTCGGCGAAAATCTTGGGAGAAGAGACAGCGGTCGTCATCATACCTTCTATTTTTACAGATTTTGGGTGAATGGCAAAACCCCGGCTTCGGTTCCATCGTATATTGGAAAGAGATTTTGTTGCTTTTTTCGCGTAAACATGTCAAATTAAAGACTGGTATCCCCCCGGTCGCTTCGGTGGTCGGGCGCGAAGCCGCTCCGCATGGAGCGGCTTCTGCATTGCAAGAAGGACGATTTGATCACCAACATTTACATAGACGGATTCAATCTGTACTATGGGGCTCTCCGGAATACACCCTATCGTTGGCTCAATCCGGAAAGGCTCTGTCAGCTTCTCTTGCCCATAAACACCATCGGACAGATCCGGTATTTCACCGCTTTGGTTTCGGCCCGCCCCAGCGACCTGGGCCAACCTGTCCGGCAGCAGCTTTATCTGCGGGCATTGGCAACGCTTCCCAAGGTTTCAGTTCATCTGGGCCACTTTCTCACCCATGAAGTCACGATGGCTCTCGCCGTGCCTTCCGGCCAGCCGCAGAAATATGTCAAGGTCATCAAGACGGAAGAGAAAGGCTCGGACGTAAACCTGGCCACTCACCTGCTGCACGACGCGCATTTGGGAAGGTTCGATATTGCGGTCGTGATCTCCAACGATTCAGACCTGCTGGAGCCTATCAAAATCGCGCGTCAGGAGCTGCACAAGCAGGTAGGCATCCTCAACCCACACCCGAATCCGAGCCGCGCCCTGCTGCCCCATATCGATTTCATCAAGCAGATACGCGCTGGTGTACTTCGCGTCTCGCAATTCCCGGCGACGCTCACCGACCGGCACGGCACATTCAACAAGCCCGCGAACTGGTAATTTTCCGAGCAACGATGGCGCTGCGGCTTTCCGACTCCTTCGGGACTGAGCCGGGAATGGATCTCGACTTGCAGCAGCAGTACGACCTGTGGCACGCCTCGCAACGCAAGCGGCCCAAGGTGGAGAAGTTTCCCAGGGCGGCGTAAGGTTCCCTGGTTGCAGAAGCAAGACCAGGGGCGCACAACGATTATTGTTTGGCCCCTGCCTTTAGCAATAAGGCTCTGACATCGGCATGTCCTCCTGCCGTTGCCGCATCCAGCGCAGTCGTACCATCGTACGCCTTGGCATTGACGTTGGCGCCCTTGGCGAGCAACGCCTTCACTACCTCAAGGTAGCCGCTTCCGGAGGCCAACATCAGTGCGGTTCGCCCATCCTTCGTCACTCGCATCGGTACCAAATTACCGATGGGTGGCCCCCCTGTGGCCACCATTTTGGTCGTCAGCCTGGCGTTTACGTCGGCCCCCTTGGCGAGGAGCGCCTTCACAACCTCAGTGAAGCCGTTTTCGGAGGCCAGAATCAGCGCGGTAGCGCCATCGTTCTCCTTGGTTTCTACATCGGCCCCCTTTGCGAGCAACACTTGAACAACATCCACATGGCCTGTTATGGAAGCTAACATCAGAGCTGTCATACCATCATGATCCTTGGCATTAATATCGGCCCCTTTGGAGAGCAGTTCCCGCACTACTTCAAGGTTGCCGTATAAGGATGCCACTATCAAGGCTGTCGCGCCGTTGCTATCCTTGGCATTAATATCGGCCCCTTTGGCGAGGAGTGTTTTTACACGAGGTAAATCACCATTCATGGCCGCGTTGTTCAGATCGTCCCCTTGTGCATTGACCCGCGTGCCGGCCAGGAAGCAAGCTAACAGCACAAAAACGCTCAAGATGAACGAACGTTGCCATGAGCGTGTCGTTTTCAAAAGAATCATAAAAACACCTTCCATGGAGATCACGTGAAGTTTACCAGAAATTTGCGGGTTTCGCGGTGCAATTCCAGCGCGCAGGTTAACCTCCCCTCGCAGGAAGCTGCCGGGCAGTTGGGCGGGTACTAAAGGCATTGATTCTGAGAATTGCGATTCAACCTAGCTCGCGCTCATGCGGCTCCGCAGGCGCTTGAGCACGTTGGGCGGCACCAGGCCGCTCACGTCGCCGCCAAAGCTGAAGACCTCTTTCAACATGCGCGAACTGACAAACGAGTAGCGTCCGGCGGGTTGCAGAAAGACGGTCTCGATCTCCGGGGCCAGCCGCCGATTCATCAGTGCCATCTGGAACTCGTACTCGTAGTCGCTGATGGCGCGGATGCCGCGCAGGATCGCCGAGGCCCCTTGCTGGCGCGCGAACTCCACCGTCAGCCCATCAAAGGTGGCCACGGAGACGTTGCCCAGGGCGGCGGTGGATTCGCGCAGCATCTCGACGCGCTCCTCGACGGTGAAGAGGGGGTCTTTGGTTGGATTGTTGAGGATGGCGACGATCAGGTGGTCAAAGAGCTTGGCGCCGCGCTGGATCAGGTCGATGTGACCGTTGGTGGGCGGGTCGA
>CAYVGW010000002.1:0-20778 GCA_964450895.1 uncultured Occallatibacter sp.
TGCCCTTATTACAAAACCTGCCTGAATTGAGTTATTCCGCAGCCTCTGAAGTCGTTCACTTATTACAAAACCTGCCTGAATTGAGTTTTTCCGCAGCCTCTGAAGTCGTGCCCTTATTACAAAACCTGCCTGAATTGAGTTTTTCCGCAGCCTGTAAAGCCCGCGCCAAGGACGCAGGGTGGACCAGAGGCACGGCGAAGAATCTGGCGCACGGGAACATTTCTGGTTTCACTCTCGTAACAATATAAAATGTTATTCGTCACAGGTGTGGAAATAGTGGTTCATTCGACAAGCTCCAGCGCTGGCGCCGACGACGCGCTCTGGCGCGACGTCACATTTTAAGGGGACATCGCCATGGAACTTCGCATTCAGGGCCTCAACAAGGTCTACAAGGGGGGCGTACGCGCTCTCGATAACGTGAATCTGACCATACCCTGCGGCATGTACGGCCTGTTAGGACCGAATGGCGCCGGCAAATCGACGCTGATGCGCACCATTGCCACCTTGCAGGACCCGGATAGCGGCTCCATTCACCTGGGCGATCTCGATGTGGTTGGCAACAAGGTTGAACTGCGCAAGATGCTGGGCTATCTGCCCCAGGACTTTGGCGTCTATCCGCGCGTCAATGCGGAGAATATGCTCGATCACATCGCGCTGCTCAAGGGCATCGTACACCGCAAGGAGCGCAAAGAAGCCGTGGAGGCGATGCTGCATCGCGTCAATCTGTGGGAGAACCGGCGCAAGGCCCTCACCGGATTTTCCGGCGGCATGCGGCAGCGCTTCGGCATCGCCCAGGCGCTGATCGGCAACCCACAACTGCTGATCGTGGATGAACCAACTGCCGGGCTTGATCCGGGCGAACGCAACCGCTTCTATAATCTGCTGGCGGAGATCGGCGAAAACGTCATCGTGATCTTATCCACGCACATTGTGCAGGATGTGATGGAATTATGCAGCAACATGGCCATCATTCATCTCGGCAAGGTGCTCTATGCCGGTGCGCCAGACAAGGCCCTGGAGGGCATTGCGGGCAAGGTCTGGAGCAAGTCGATCGAGCGCGATGCGGTCAAGGAGTATGCCAGCCGCTTTCCGGTCATCTCCAACAAACTCTCCGCCGGCCGGCCGCAGATCCATGTTTACGCCGAAACGCAACCGGAAGATGGATTTGTCTCCGTCGTTCCTGATCTTGAAGATGTCTTCTTCACGAACATAGCTGGATTGCGCCAAGGGAGATGATCATGCTGGATTTTTTCTTCTTCGAGATACGCTATTGGCTGCGCTCGGTCATGTTGTGGGTCTTCACCGGCGTGGTGTCGCTGCTGATTCTGGGCGCCCTGAGCACTGATCAGATCACCGTTGGAACATCCATCGGCAACACCATGCGCAATGCGCCCTATGTGATTGAGCTGTACTACTCAACCATGTGGGTTATCACCCTGCTGATGGTTACAGCCTTCGTCAATTCGGCGGCGACACGCGAGTTTGCCCACAACATGCACCAGATCGTCTTCAGTACGCCCATCCGCAAGCTGGAGTTCCTTCTGGGGCGATTTCTGGGCGCGGTGGTCATTTCCACGATTCCTGTGCTGGGCATCTCAGTGGGCGCGCTGCTGGCGCCACTGATGCCTTGGGCCGATGCGGACCGCTTTGGCCCAGTTTACTGGCCGGTACACTGGCAGAGCGTGCTGATCTTTGGCCTGCCGAACACCTTTTTCATCGCTGCCATTATCTTTGCGATTGCGGTGCTGAGCCGCAGCACGGTGGTCTCCTTTCTGGGCGGGCTGCTTCTTCTGGCGGCGAATGCCGTGGCCAGCGTGCTGCGATCCGATATGCGCAACGAGAAGATCGCCGCCCTGCTGGATCCCTTTGGCAACGATGCCTTTGCGCAAATGACCAAGTACTGGACGGTGGTGGACAGAAACACGCATGTGCTCGGGCTGAGCGGCATACTTTTGTGGAATCGACTGCTGTGGCTGGCAGCCGGAGCGCTGATCTTTGCCTTTGCCTGCTGGCGTTTCAGCTTTTCTGAACGTGCAGGCCGGTTGGTCGCCAAGGCCAGGAAGGATGGGCAGGCAGTGCCGGCATCTCAGCCGCTGACGCACGCTCCCATTGCACATCAGCATGGAGCGTCCGCGCGCGTCCAACAATTGCTGGCGACGATTCGCATCGAGTACGGCCGGCTTCTGAAGACGGTCACCTTTATTGTGGTCACCTGCGCGGCCATGCTCAACTGCCTGGCTTCGCTGATTTTCAATTCAACGGGATTTTTTGGAGTAACATCCCGGCCAGTCACCTATGCGATGATCGATCTGATAAGTGGATCGCTCTATGCCTTTTTGATTGCCATGATCACTTTCTTTGCCGGGGTGCTGATCTGGGAGGAGCGGGACGCGCGCACGGATGAGGTGCATGATGCGCTGCCGGTGCCGGAGTGGCCGGGGTATGCGGCAAAGTTCATCGCACTGATGACGGCCATCGCCTCGATTCAGGCATTGGTGATCGTGGTTGCCATCTGCGTGCAGGCGGCCCATCATTACACCCGCTTTCAGATTGCTCTCTACCTCGAAAGCTTGCTGGGCCGGGATCTGCTGCTCTTTGGCTTCTTTGTGACGCTGGCATTTTTTGTGCATATTCTCTCGCCCAACAAGTATATTGGCTACTTCGCTTTCATCGGAATTGTGGTTGCCAATTTCTTTATCTGGCGTCCGCTGCACGTGGCGACCAATCTGCTGCAATTTGCCGGGACGCCGTCGATGACCTATTCGGACTTCTTCGGCTACCAGCCGTGGATCGTCAGTTGGTGCTGGTTTGCTCTGTATTGGAGCCTTTTCTGCGTGTTGCTGGCGGTGGCAAGCATTCTGCTTTTGCAGCGTGGCCGCGACACTGGCTGGAAGGCTCGGCTGGCCGGCGCGCAGCAGCGCTTCCATGGCTCGATCAAGGCCGCCGGGGTGCTGGCGGCAGCGGGGTTTCTGCTGGCGGGCGGATGGGTCTTCTATAACACCGAGGTTCTCAATCATGTCAGCAGTGAAAACGACAATCAGAAGCGGCAGGCCGATTACGAGAAGTTCTACAAGCGCTATGAAAATCTTCCCCAGCCCCGTGTGCAGGATGTAAAGTATGACATCGCAATCTATCCCGCAACACGGGAGATGGTGATGCGCGTCGAAGAGCAGATCAAGAATCTGACCTCGCAGCCGATCTACGCCGTTCACTTCACTTACGATCGCAACTTTTCCGCGGGCATTGGACTGCCCGGCGCCACGCTTGCGCTGGATGACGCGGAGCGCGGCTATCGCATTTACAAGTTATCCACACCGCTGGCTCCGGGCGAAGCGCGCACAGTGAAACTCGACGTAGAGACGCATCCGCGCGGCTTCGAGAATCAGACGACAGATACAGGCGTTTATCAGAATGGCAGTTTCTTCAATTCAAGCATTGTTCCTCAGATCGGATACCAGCCGAATGGTGAACTGGGAGACCCCAATGATCGCAAGCGATTCGGCCTGAAAGAGAAGGAACTGATGCCCACCCTGGAGCGCGATTGCACCGTGCATTGCGCCAACACTTACATCAGCAACAACTCCGACTGGGTCAACGTCGATACGATGATCAGCACCAGCGGCGATCAGACCGCCATCGCGCCCGGTTCGCTGCTGCGGCAGTGGCGCCAGGACGGGCGCAACTATTACGAGTACCGGCTCGATCACGCCGCGCTGAACTTTTATTCCTTCCTCTCCGCGCGCTATGAGGTGGCGCGGCAGAAGTGGAATGGCATAGATGTGGAGGTCTATTATCTCAAGGAGCAGCCTTGGAATGTGCCCAAGATGGTCAACGCGGTGGAGAAGGCCCTGGCATACTACACCACGAACTTCGGGCCTTACTACAACAAGCAGGCGCGCATCCTCGAGTTTCCTCGGGTGGCCGCCTTTGCCCAGGCCTTTCCCGGAACCATGCCTTACTCGGAGAGCATCGGGTTCATCGCCAGCATTGAAAAGCCCGATGATATTGACATGGTCACGTATGTCGTCGCTCACGAGATGGGGCATCAATGGTGGGCGCACCAGTTGATCGGCGCCAATATGGAAGGCGCAACCTCGATGTCGGAGACGCTGGCCCAGTATTCGGCGCTGATGGTCATGGAGAAGGAGTACGGGCGCGACGCCATGCGCAAGTTCATGGAGTACGAAATGGACGGCTATCTTCGCGCGCGGGGCAGGGAGCGTCTCAAGGAGCGGCCCCTGATGCGGGTGGAGGCGAATCAGGGCTACATCCACTATCAAAAGGGCAGCGTGGTGATGGTATACCTGCGTGAGAGGATCGGCGAAGAGGCCGTCAATCGCGCCTTGCGCAAGGTGCTCACTCAATACGGCTATGCGGGAGCGCCGTATCCAACCTCGTGGGCGCTGGTCGATGCTCTGCGCGAGCAGACTCCACCGCAGTATCAGTACCTGCTCAAGGATCTCTTCGAGGACATCACCCTGTTCTCCAATCGCGCCACCAAAGCGACTGCCAGGAAGCGCGCCGACGGACAGTACGATGTGACCGTCGAGGTGGAGACGCACAAGTACAAGGCCGATGCCAAGGGAGAGGAGACCGAGGTTCCCGTCGATGACTGGATCGAGGTGGGCGCTCTGGCGGCGCCGGAGAAGGGCAAGCACTATGGGCAGGTCTTGGCGCGTCAAATGGAGCACATGACCGGCACGCACGGAAGCTATACCTTTGTCAGCAAAGTTATGCCCGACAAGGCAGGCATCGATCCTCTGCTGTTACTTGTAGATCGCATGCCGGATGACAACCTGAAGGCGGTGGCGCAGGCATTTTAGAGCGGTTCTCCAAATCAAATTCCCTTACCGGAAGCGTGGAGGGCGGCATTTTCAGGATAACTTGCTTCTTATTGGCAGGGCGCATCCGGATAAGCGCTTTTTCTTTCCGTATTATTCAGGAAATTGATGCGCAGGCGCCAAGTCCGAATGAAACGCCGCAAATCGAACCGCGGCGAGGAATGGAGAAAAGGAAGCCGGCCGGAAATCGCAGCGCATCAAAGTTGAAACCCTTTGCGAGGAAAGGAGAAGTGCTCTTGGCATCAGCCAAAGCAGCCTCTTCCGCCTAACAGCCTAATCAGAAACAACCCTCCGGTTATGCGGTCGTTTCATCCGTGGCAGGTCGGAAACGCCGGAGGGGGACTGTGGTGAAAGTCGAAAATTCCGAAAACCTTCCCTCAGGGGCTAAAGCCCAAACTTTTTTATCAGCATTTGGCGGCACGACTGAAGTCGTGCCCTTTCAAAACCTGACTTTTACCACAGGCTGCTAAGGTTTCAGCCAATCGGAAGAATGCCTCTCGATAGCAATCCTGACCAACTGACTGCGCGTGCGCACGCCGGCTTTGCGAAAGAGTTCCTGAATGACGGCTTTCACGGAACTCTCCGAGGTGCTGAGCGACAAGGCTATCTCCTTGTTGGCGAGGCCGTCGAGGATGCCTCGCATCACCTCGCTTTGGCGATGTGTCAGAGGCCGTGGAGCTTCAATTTGATCTGCCCGGGAATTACGGCCTGTAATGAGAGTGCGAACGGCGCCGGCGTCCAGCCAAATCTCTCCATTTGCCACTCGCTGGATGGCAGTCAATAGCTGATCGAGACTGCAAAGCTTCAGGAATACCCCGGATGCTCCAGCCTCCAAAATTTTCAAAGTTGCCGCGTCCGACATGCCGGCGGTGACCATAAGAACCTTCACTTCAATCTGGCGGCTTTTCATTTCCACAAACAAGCTGTATCCCTGCTCCTCGCCGAGATCGTAATCGAGCAGGACCACATCTGCCTGGGTCTCGGCAATGGCGGCAACAGCGCAACTCAGCTCATTATAGTTGTCGCGAAGGTTTCATTTTCATGACAAGGTCAAGTCAAGTTTATTTGCGCATCGCTGATGGAAATGGCAAATGGCCGAAAGATAGCTTCGCGAAGGCTGATAGATAGCCGATAATGGTATAAAGATAGAGGAATCTCATTTGCTATGCACTCTATTCTGGAGCTATCGGTGGTTTGATTCCATGTTCCGCGGATCGCGAAGACGCGAAGCTGCCAACCATTCGTGAATGGGGTCGAAGTACAAAATGCAAATACTGAAAGTTATGGCCAGGGTTGTTCCCGGTTCCCGCATGGCGGTGCTGTTGCTGGCTTGCGGCTTGCCCGTTGCCGCTCAGGAAAATCTGACGTGGAGCGAGGTGAAGACGAAATTTGAAGCCGCCAATCCCGCGCTCCGCGCCGACGCTCTTGGCGTGGATGAGATGAAGGCCGCGGAGACCACGGCGTTTCTGCGCCCCAATCCCGGCATCGGTTTGTCGAGCGATGGATTGCAGATTGCGCCGCACAGCGCTCCAGGGCAGGGAACTCACTGGCAGCCCTTGACTGGCACGCAACTGGTTCCCAGCATCAACTACCTGCATGAGCGCGAGCGCAAGCGCGAACTACGCCTGCAGAGCGCCAAAGAGGGCACGCAGATCGCCGGTTCGCAGCACGAGGATCTGGAGCGCAACCTGCTCTTCGATCTGCGCACGGCCTTTGTCCAGACGCTCCAGGCCAAAGCGGTGCTGGAACTGTCCCAAGCCGATCTGGCCTACTACGACAAAATTATTCAAATCAGCCGCGACCGCTTCCACGCCGGCGACATCGCGCAGATCGATCTGGACCGCATCGAACTGCTGCGCGTCCAATATGAAGTGGAGATTCAGAGCGCCCTGGTGAACCTGCGCACCGCCAAGATTCAGTTGGAGCAACTGCTCGACGACCGCACGCCGGTCGAGCGCTTCGATGTAACCGGCTTCTTCGACTTTGCCGACGATCTGAAGCCGCTGGAAGAGCTTCGCCAGATCGCCCTCGATCAGCGCCCTGACCTGCGCGCCGCGCTGGAATCCGTGCAGCAGGCGCAGACCAACCACAAGCTGGCCATCGCCAACGGCGCCGCCGATCCCACCTGGAGCGTCTGGTATACCTACAATCCCGCCTTTAACAATCCTTTTGCCAGAGACACAGTGGGCGCCAGCGTCAGCATTCCGCTGCGCATCTTCGACAAGAACCAGGGAGAAAAGCAGCGCACCCAGATCGACATCGGGCGCAATCAGCAGTTGACGGAAGCGGCCCGCGCCCAGGTCTTCAGCGATGTGGACTCGGCCTACGCGCAGGTGGAGAGCAACCTGGCGCTGCTCCGCCCCTACAAGGCGCAGTACAAGGCGCAGGCGCTCAGGGTGCGCGACACCGTGACTTATTCTTATGAGCACGGCGGCGCATCGCTGATGGACTTTCTCAATGCGCAGAGCGACTACCGGGCCGTGCAACTGGCCTATCTGCAACTGATCGGTTCTTATCTATCGGCCGCCGGACAAATGAATCTGGCCGTCGGGCGCGAGGTAATCCAATGATTTATTCCGCAATCAAGTCTGAGTTGATTGGAACATGGGCTAAAGCACGGGTTTTGGGGGGCGCAATTTGCGCCGTCCCTACGGGACTCCGGTTGAGTCTTGGGGGCGCTTACCCCGCGCTGAAGCGCGGGGCTAACAACCATTGCGCCTACGGCGCGGGCGACGGTATGAAGTTTTGCATGAGCGAGAAACGGGCGTGGACCGGGAGGTCCACGCTACAGCCGGCCAGGAGGCCGGCGCTACAACCGGGCGGAGTGCCGGCGCTACAACCGGGCGGAGTGCCGGCGCTACAACCGGGCGGAGTGCCGGCGCTACAACCGGGCGGAGGGCTGGCGCTACAACTGGGCGGGAGGCCGGCGCTACAACTGGGCGGAGGGCCGGCGCTACAACCGGGCGGAGGGCCGGCGCTCCTGTTCGCGGGAAGTTTATTGGTAGCGGTCTGCTTTGCTGCCGGCTTCTCCGGCTGCAAGGGCAAAGACGCAGGCGACGGCGCGCCGCCCGCGGCCAAGGTGATTCAGGTGGCCGACATGAGTCTGATCACCGTCGATGCCGGCGACGCGGCCAAATTTCCCATTCTCAGCGCTGGCCAGATCGAATCGGCCACCGAATTGACGGCCACCGGCAGCGTTTTTCCTGACATCAGCCGCGAGATTCCCGTCATCTCGCTCGCCAATGGCCGCGTGGTGGAGATCAAGGCGCGCCTCGACGACAACGTCAAAAAAGGCCAGCTTCTGCTCAAAGTCCAAAGCCCGGACATTACCGCCGCCTTTGACACCTACCTCAAGGCCTCCAACGACGCGCATCTGGCGGAGACAGCCTTCCAGCGCGCCGACGACCTCTTTCACCACGGCGCCATCGCCCAGGCCCAGCTTGAAGCTGCCGAGGCCGCCGAAAAAGACGCCAAGGCCGACCTGACCGCCGCGGAAGAGCAGTTGAAGACTCTCGGCGTGGACAAGGCGCATCCCAGCAGCATCGTCAGCGTCTACGCGCCCATCAGCGGCGTCATCGTGGCGCAGAACGTCACCGGCTCCTCCGCCGCCGGCGTCAGCCTCTCCGGCTCGGCCACGGCCTTCACCATCGCCGACCTCTCCGAGGTGTGGATCGTCTGCGATGTTTATGAGAATGACATTGCCCGCCTGCAACTGGGCCAGGAGGCGCGCATCAAGCTGAACGCCTACTCCGACCGCCCGCTCACCGGGCGCATCAGCGACATCGGTCCCGTTCTCGATCCCTCTCTGCGCACCGCCAAAGTCCGCATCGAGGTCGCCAATCCCGGCTTTCTCAAGCTGGGTATGTTTGCCACGGCCACCTTCACCAGCCGCACCAAGGAGACGCACGCCGTGGTGCCGGCCGACGCCGTGCTGCACCTGCATGACCGCGACTGGGTCTATCTGCCCGTGGGCGGCAATCAATTCAAGCGCACGGAGGTTCACGCCGGAGCCATGCTGGACGGACGCCGCCAGGAGATTCTCTCCGGCCTCGCGCCCGGCCAGCAGGTCGCCGGCAACGCACTGCTACTCGAAACCGCGGGGAACCAGTAATGATTCGTGCTCTTGTCGAATTCGCGCTCAAAAACCGCTGGCTGGTCCTCGGTGCGGTTATTATCCTCTCTGGTTGGGGCATTCTCAGCTTTCGCAACCTGCCCATCGAGGCCTATCCCGACGTAGCCAACAACTACGTGCAGATCATCACCCAGTGGCCGGGCCGCTCGGCCGAAGAGATCGAGCGCCAGGTCACCGTGCCGGTCGAAATCCAGATGGCCGGCATTCCCCACCTCACCCATCTGCGCTCCACCACGCTGGCCGGACTCTCCAGCCTGATGCTGATCTTCGACGACGACTCCACCAGCGACGTCAATCGCGAACACGTCCTGGAGCGGCTCAGCATGGTCAGTTTGCCCGCTGGTCTCACCCCGCAGATGGGCACAGACTGGAGTCCCGTCGGGCAGATTTACTGGTACACGCTCGAAAGCTCCAATCCCTCGTACGACGTGATGGAAAAGAAGTCGCTGGAAGACTGGACTTTGGAGAAATCCTTCAAAGGCGTCACCGGCGTTGTCGATGTTTCCAGCTTCGGCGGACCGACCAAGGAGTACCAGATCGAACTCGACCCGCAGAAGCTGGTTTCCTATGGGTTGAGCATCGGCCAGGTTGAGCAGCAGCTCGCCAGCAACAACACGAACGGCGGCGGCAGCTTCATCGAGCAGGGCGCGCAGCAGATCAATGTGCAATCCCTCGGCCTCTATCGCAGCGTGCAAGACATCGAAAACACTGTCGTAAAAACCGCGAATGGCGCGGTCCTACGCGTCAAGGACATCGCCACCGTCTCCCAAGGCCCCAAGATTCGCCTCGGCCAGATCGGCAAGGCCATTCATCGCGTTGACGGCCAGATTGTGGACAACCCTGACACTGTCGAAGGCATCGTGCTGCTGCAAAAAGGCGACGACTCCGACCCCGTCCTCGACGGCATTCACGCCGAAGTCGACCGGCTCAACGGAACGAAAGACCACCCCGGCATTCTGCCCAAAGGCGTCAAGGTCGTGCCCTTCCTTGACCGCTCCGACCTGGTAAAATTCACCGTCGATACGGTCGAACATAACTTGACCGAGGGAATGATTCTGGTCTCCGTCATTCTCATTCTCTTTCTCGGCAACTTCCGCGGCGCCATCATCGTCGCGCTCACCATCCCCTTTGCGCTGATGTTCGCCTCCATTTGCCTCGACCTCAGCCACATCCCCGCCAACCTGCTCTCGCTGGGCGCGCTGGACTTCGGAATGCTGGTCGATGGCTCGGTGGTGATGATCGAAAACATCATTCGCCATTTGGGACGCGCCGACAACTCCTGCACTCCGGCGCAGAAGATCCGCAACGCGGCCCATGAAGTCCAGCGCCCCGTCTTCTTTGCCCGCGGCATCATCATCACCGCCTACCTGCCCATCTTTACGCTGCAGGCCGTCGAAGGCCGGCTCTTCAAGCCGATGGCCTGGAC
This sequence comes from uncultured Occallatibacter sp., assembly GCA_964450895.1. Lineage (GTDB taxonomy): Bacteria > Acidobacteriota > Terriglobia > Terriglobales > Acidobacteriaceae > Telmatobacter. Next base: position 10,400 of record CAYVGW010000002.1, read on the forward strand.
CGTCACATTTGCCCTGATCGGCGCGCTCGGCTTTGCCATGTTCGTTGCGCCGGTGCTGGCCGGCATGGTCTTCAGCAAAGGGGCAAAAGAGTGGGAGAACCCATTCCTGATCTGGCTCACGGAACACTATCGCACTGCTGTGCGTGCCGCTATCGAGCATCGCCGCACCACGGTCGGCATCGCTGCCGCGCTCTTCGCCTTCGCGGTCTATCTCACCCTCGGCGGACCCATCGGCTCGGAGTTCCTGCCTCACTTGGATGAAGGCTCCATCTGGGTGCGCGGCACGCTGCCGCCCAGCGAAGGCCCCACCGCTTCCATCGACTTCACCAACAAGGCCCGCGTCGTCATGGCCTCCTTTCCTGAAGTCACCCAGGTCATCAGCCAGACCGGACGCCCCGACGACGGCACTGACACCGCCGGCTTCTTCAACACCGAGTACTTTGTCGATCTCAAGCCCAAAGAACAATGGCGTCCCTTCTTCCACAAAGACAAAGAGCAGTTGATCGCCGCCATCGACAAAGAGCTTTCCAAGTTTCCCGGCGTTCTCTGGAATTACTCCCAGCCCATCTCCGACAACATGGAAGAGGCCGTCAGCGGCGTCAAAGGCGAACTGGCCGTCAAGCTCTATGGCGACGATCTGCGCACCCTGGAACATAAGGCCGAGCTGATTCAAGCGCAGATGGCCGCGGTCAAAGGCATCGAAGATCTGGGCATCTTCCGCATTGTCGGCCAGCCCAATCTGAACTACACCGTGGATCGCGCCGCCGCCGCCCGCTGGGGCATCAATGTGGCCGACATTCAGGACGCCATGCAGACCGCTGTCGGCGCCAACGCGGTCACCCAGGTGCAGCAGGGCGAGGCCCGCTTCGACGTGACGCTGCGCTATCAGCAGCAGTATCGCGAGACCCGCGAGGCCATCCAGAACGTGCGCCTGCTCGCGCCCTCCGGCGAGCGCGTCTCGCTGGCCCAACTGACAATAGCCTCCACCGACGACGGCGCCGAGCAGATCAACCGCGAGGGCGGCCAGCGCTACATCGCCATCAAATACTCCGTCCGCGGACGCGACCTGGGCTCCACGGTCGAAGAGGCTATTCATAAAGTCAACAACAACGTCGCGCTGCCCGCCGGCTACCACCTGGAATGGGCCGGCGAGTACGAGAGCCAGAAGCGCGCCGACAAGCGCATGGCCATCGTCGTGCCCATCACCGTGCTGGCCATCTTCATGATTCTCTACACCATGTTCCGCTCTTACAAGTGGGCCATGCTCATCCTGGTCTGCGTCGTCATGGCCTCGGTCGGCGGGCCGCTGGCGCTCTTCCTCACCGGCACCAACTTCTCGGTCTCCTCGGCCGTCGGATTCCTGGCGCTCTTCGGCGTCAGCGTGCAGACCGGCGTCATCATGATCGAGTTCATCAATCAGCTCCGCGCGCGTAGCAAAGGTACGGACGTCTCGTATGAAGAGCACATCATTGACGCCGCCGTCGATGGCGCGGTGCTGCGCCTCCGGCCCATCATGATGACCATGCTGGTGGCCACCCTCGGCCTGCTGCCCGCCGCGCTCTCCCACGCCATCGGCTCGGACTCGCAGCGCCCCTTCGCCATCGTCATCGTCGGCGGCCTGTTGGCAAACCTGATTATCGGCGTCTTCCTGCTGCCCACCCTCTATGTCTGGATGGCTCGTGAGAGTGATATTCTGCCCGCCATGGAATCAGAGGAGGAGGTTTAGTTGCATTCTCAGGCTCGATGTATTCTGAGTATTCGACGGAAGTTCCAGGCCAACTTGGACGAATGGGAGGTAGGGCGAACGCATGGAGCACCAATTCCAAACCGGGACATTGCTGCTTTTGATCGCTGCCGTCGTAGCCATGCTGACCAGGCGGCTCAAGCTCCCTTACAGCGTTGGCCTCGTGCTGGCAGGAATCCTTCTTGCCGTGCTGCCGTTTGCGCCTGACATCCAACTGACGAAAGGCCTCATTTTCACTGCATTGCTTCCCCCGCTTCTTTTTGACGCCGCGTATTCCATTGATTGGAATCAATTGCGCCGGGACCTTACCGTGGTTGTTGCGCTGGCAACGCTTGGAGTCATTTTCTCCGCGGCCATCACAGCCGCGGGAATGCACTTTCTAGCGAATTGGCAATGGATGAGCGCACTTGTGTTTGGCGCGCTCATTGCCGCGACTGATCCGGTTTCAGTCATTGCAACCTTCAAGGAAGCAAGGGCTCATGGCCGTTTGCTGGTGCTGATCGAAGCTGAGAGTCTATTCAACGATGGCACCGCCGCGGTCGCTTTTGGGGTTGTTGCCGCCTTGGCCTCCGGGCAGCATCTCTCGCCGCCGGGGATTTCCGCGATGCTCGCGAAGACAATTCTGGGAGGCATCTTTTGCGGCGCCCTGGTTGCGCTTGCGGCGCTGTTGCTGGCAGGGCGCACGGACGATCATCTTGTCGAGATAACCGTTACCACGGTTGCCGCTTATGGGTCATTTCTATTTGCGGATCATTTTGGTTTGTCCGGCGTCCTTGCCACGATCACCGCTGGACTTGTGATGGGCAATTTCATGGCGCTCAAGACGATATCCGAGCGGGGAAAGGAAGCCGTTCAAGCATTCTGGGAATACGCCGCATTTGTTGCGAATTCTCTTGTGTTTCTCTTGATTGGAATGAACGAGGCGCGTCAGAATTTCCCGGCAATATGGATTCCAGCCATACTGGCTATCATATTGGTGACGCTGGGAAGGGCGATGGCTATCTATCCTTGTTGCCTGCTGTTTTCGCGTTCCTCGCGGCGCGTCTCCATGAAGCATCAACTCGTTCTTTTCTGGGGAGGATTGCGGGGAGCCTTGGCGCTGGCGCTGGCGCTTGGGCTTCCGCCTGCCCTCCCGTTACGCGAAGAGATTATTGCGATCAGCTTTGCCGTCGTGGCCTTTTCGGTTTTTGTCCAGGGCCTGAGCATGGCGCCGTTTCTGCGCAAAATGGGTGAGATTCCAAGTTAGATCCTGCCGGACGCAGCCACGAAGCCGCATCCAGTTCTTGTGGCAAGCCAACCGCCAAAATCAGCAAAACCCATGCGGATTTCGATATTGGGATAGATTTCAGAATCGTTCAGTGATGGCTTTTGTCCTACCTCAACTGCACGTTGAAGGTGGCGTTGCAATGGATATCGGGCTTGAATTCCACGATCTCCAGCTTGTCGCCCTTGTTGATGTAGATATACATAGGCTTCTTCAGAAGCTCCGGCAGATTGGTGATCTTGAGCTGTCCGCCGGCGTTTGTAAAGGCCTCAAGATCAAGCTTCTTTACGCCCATCAAGCCGTACCGGATACGCGTGGTGATCTTAGCGCCGTAGATTGGCTTCAGGTCAGTGCCGGTTACGGTAATGAGGGCGGAGCAGGCGCCAAGATCCGCAGAAATTTCCGCTTGCGGGGGTGCAGACGCAGCGCTTTGGGCGCTTCCCGGCAGGGGAAACGGCGCCAGCAGCGCCGCCATCATCAGGACAGTCCAGGAGAGATTGCGCATGATTCGAGTATAGCGCCGCGCCGCTGCCGCAATACCTTTACACTAGAGAAGTGAAACTATTTGGCGGCATTTTCCCTGCATACTCTCGCTATTCGGTCAGGTTATTCGACTTGTATACGCGCATCTTTGCGTGGCTCATGCGCCGGCTGCCGAGTGAACGGCAGCGCCTGTTCGCGGTTACGATCCTTGCCGGGGGGCTTTGCGGTCTGGCTGCCGTCGCCTTCCACTTGAGCATAAGTTGGGCTGAGTCGCTCATGATTGACCGCGCCAACACTGCCTCCGGTCATAGCTGGATATGGTGGACGATTCTGACGCCGGGGCTGGGCGGCCTCATTGCCGGTTTAGGCCTCACATACTTCTCCCCGGCAGCGGCGGGCAGCGGCATACCCCAGGTCAAAGTTGCATTTACCTTCCGTCACGGCCTGATTACCCTGCGAGAAACCGCAGGCAAATTCTTTCTTTGCGCTTTTCAGATTGGCTCCGGCGCATCGCTGGGCCTGGAAGGTCCCACGGTGCAGATATGTGCCGGCGTCAGCAGCCTATTGGCGCGTGCGGCCCGGCTCAATTCCACAAATCGCCGCCGCATGGCATCCGTGGGCATGGCAGCGGGTATCGCCGCAGCTTTCAACGCGCCCATCGCCGCAATCACCTTTACGCTGGAGGAGTTGATTGGTGACCTGGATCAAACCATGCTGACCGGAGTGATTGTTGCCGCAGCACTGTCTGCCGTCATAGAAAACACCATTCTCGGCTCGAATCCAGTATTTCATGTGAGCCGGACCTATAAGTTAGGCAATTCTTCCTCGCTTCTTTGGTATGCCGTACTGGGTTTGCTGGCGACCGTAGTTTCAATTGCGTTCACCGACTCTCTGCTTTGGCTGCGCGCGCAATTCAAGCGCCTGACCGCGGTTCCCAAATGGGTGCATCCGGCCATCGGCGGCTTGGCTACCGGGTGCTTGGCCGTGGTGGCGCTGGCGCTTTTTCACCTGAACGGCATAGCGGGCGATCCGTACAAAACCCTCACGCTGGCGCTGACCGGCTCGATGGGCACACTGCCGGTGCTGGCGATGGTGGTCTTTTGCGTCTTGAAACTGCTGGCCACGGTCTGCTCCTATTCAAGTGGCGGATCGGGCGGAATCTTTGCTCCGTCCCTTTTTATGGGGGCCATGCTGGGTGGCGCGGTCGGCTACATCGATGTAGCTGTCTTCCACCATTCCAGCGATTCCATTGGGGCGTTTGCCGTGGTCGGGATGGGCGCGGTCTTTGCGGGCATTGTGCGCGCTCCCATGACATCCGTGCTCATTGTCTTTGAAATGACGGGCGGATATGGTCTGGTATTGCCCTTGATGATTGCCAACATGACCGCTTTTGCTTTGGCCCGGCACTGGCGCCATACATCGATCTATGAAGCACTCCTGGAGCAGGACGGCATTCATCTTACCCACAGCGACAGAACTCGCAGCTTGCCCAGAGCCATTCCACTGTTACCGCCTGAATCGCCTGTCGGCACGCAGAAGTGAGAGCGAGAGCGGAATCAGAATTCCTATACCCTGTTTGGATTCGCGGCAGGCTGCCGCTCCCTGCTGGCCGCGTCGCCTTGTATGTTGCGGCCTCGATGAATGCCAATTCCGGTTCCGCTATAAGCCGAAGCACTGCTATTCGTGGCACTATGCGAACGCATCCTTTACTTGCGCAAAGAAAAAATGCTGCAACCCAACCTGCAAGGACTGGGTTGCAGCGAATCGCGCAAAATTACCGCAGTTGCACATCCATGGACTTGGCAGGCTCACAGATGCGTCAGCGGTCCAGAGAAAATCCCGCGCGGCGATTCTTCTGCCAGCAAGCCTCGGTAGATTGTGTACAGAACGGTTTCTCCTTGCCATAACTAATCACGCGGATGCGGCTGGCAGCGATGCCTGCATCCATCAGGACCTTCCGGGCGGAATTGGCTCGATTCTGTCCGAGCGCCAGGTTGTACTCGTTGGAGCCGCGCTCATCGCAGAAGCCGCCGATCAAAATCTTCTCGTTGGGATGGCTCAACAGATACTTCGCATCCTGCGCCAAGGGGGCCTGCGCATCGCCGCGGAGATCGTATTTGTCGTAATCGAAAAAGATGTCCTGAACATCCGCTTTGAATTCATTTTCGATCTGCATCTCGTCGGGGACCGCCGCAATCGGCGCGACTGGGTTCACGGTGACGCGCACTGATGCATCCGCCGAGCCTCCCGCGCCTTTGGCAACCAAATGGTAACTGATCGACTGGGTGGGAGTTACAGTCTTGACGCCCGATGCGGGTACTTCGCCCAGTCCGTCGATGGAGACCGTGGCGGCATCGGTCGTCTTCCAGGTCAATGCAACCTGGCCGCCGGCCGTAATCACGGAGGGATTGGCGGAGATTTGCGCGGTAGGCGCCACGGGCGCGACTGCCGCGGGTGCAGTTACCGTAGAAGGAACGGGAGGCATCGACTTTTTCTTGCAACCCGCAACAGCAACCAAGGCGACAACAAGCAAAACAGGAATGAGAAGCCGGTTTCGTCGATCCAATGGAGTACTCCTTAGGCATTTTCCAGACGTCTTGACCTGCTTCTCCGAGCTCTGCCGTCGCTGCCCAGTGTGCGGACATACTTCAGACCACGTTGATTCTGATCTTGTTCGTTCATGAAAATGCATTGGTTGAGGCCGACTCCCCTTTCTCTTCCTAGACAAAGGCCTCGCCGGCACGCCCGCATGCCGCAATCCTCCAGGAGAGAAAACCGGCAATATAAATTCGATTTTGAATCAAGAAATCCATCCGACGATGTTCCTTTTGGAACACTCGAATTTTCCTCGCAGTCCGTCCTCATCGCGGGATGGCGGGCGGATTCCCTATAATGGATTGACGTGCTTGTCTTTATGATGTTGCTTGACCAGGCCCCTGCGAGATTGAACCCCGCCCATGGCGCATGAGATCAAAACCGGATTTGACGTTGACGCATACTTGACGAATGCCGGGTCGGGGCGCAAGATCGTTCATTTGAACAGTTCGCAAGTTTTCTTCTCTCAGGGAGATCCAGCCGATTGCGTGTTCTACCTGCACAAGGGGAGAGTGAAAATCTCGGTCCTCTCTTCGGCGGGAAAAGAGGCCACAATTCGCCTGGTCTCAGCCAACAATTTTTTCGGAGAAAAGGCGATGGCCGCGGAACCGGGGTTGCGCGTGACAACGGCCACGGCTGTTACCGCCTCGACCGCTCTCAGAATTGAGAGGCCGGAATTTCTCCGGGTCATGCGCGAAGAGCAGTCGTTTTCCAGCTTGTTCTCGTCTTTCCTGCTGGATTGCAACTTGAGAACCCAGGCGGATCTGGTCGATCAGCTCTTCAATCGAGCGGAAAAGAGGCTGGCGAGAATACTTCTGCTGCTGGCGGAGTATAGCCAGCCGGGGGAAGAGAATGTGCTGATTCAGCCGATCTCCCAGGAGGCTCTAGCGAACATGATCGGCAGTACGCGGCCTCGTGTCAATGCCTTCTTGAGCCGCTTTCGCAAGCTTGGATTTATTGAGTACAACAGCCGTATCCGGGTTCATAAATCGCTGCTAAGCGTTTTTCTGCGCGATTGAGACGAGCGTCCAACAAGTCTCTCGCATGGGGCGCCTGTTCCTTTTGGGACACCCGGCTTCGCGCCCGCGCTATATCGTCAAACTAGGAGCGCCGCAAGCGGTTATCTTTGAGTACATTGGATTTCCATGACCGGAGATGCAGGCGACGCGCCCAATATAGTGTCATTTCCTTGATTCACCACAAACGGAAGGCTGCACCGTCTAACCGTGACGAGAGGTTCAAAATATCTGCATGAATTCATGGATGCGATTTATCTGTTTTGTTGTTCTTTTGATCCCGGGCCGGGCGTTCGCGGATCCTGCACAATTCGATCTGGCTGGCCCCAAGCTGGAAGTCAAGGTGATCCATGCAGGCAAAACCCTGCCGATCTCCGAGGTTCCCAACCTTTCGGTTGGCGATCAAGTGATAGGCGTCAGCTCTGGCTCTGGCAGTGTCCAGTTTTTTGTGTAAACGATCTGGTTGAAGTTCTATATTGGGTTATCCGCAGTGCTGTGGGAAGCGATCATACTGCTGGGGCAGATGATCATGCGTGAACAATTTTCTGCTGTTGGCGGCGTTCTACAGAAATGATCCGTTGGGTACCCCAAGCTCCTCAAGTGGCTTGCGTTTCTGCTGGCGTCGCGTTTCTTATCGTCGCATTTCAGGTTTGGAAGATCGGCGAATGGCACTATCGCTCAACCGGAAGTTGAGCGCGCTCCCCTCATCGAATGACGGCGCTGAATGTGCGCGCCGCGCGGTTGCGCTCGAAAAGGATGCGCAGCCCATCGAGCGTGAGCATCTCGTCGATTGCCGTGATATAGCGGGAGTCCTCGGCGATCATGCGGGCGAGGCCGCCGGTGGCGATGACCCGCGGCTGCAGGCCCAGTTCTGCGAAAATGCGCTCCAGAATGCCGTCCACCAGGCCAATGTAGCCGAAGTAGAGGCCGCTCTGCAGATGCGCGACGGTGTTGGCGCCGATCACTTTGGCAGGCCGTTTGATGTCCACGCGGGTCAGCCGCGCGGCGCGTGAAAAGAGCGCATCGGCGCTGATGCCAAGCCCCGGTGCAATGGCGCCGCCGAGATATTCGCCGCGCGCCGAGATGACCTCAAATTTGGTCGCCGTGCCGAAGTTGACGGCGATGCAGGGGCTGCCGTAGCGTTCCTGCGCGGCAATCGCGTCTGCCAGCCGGTCCGCGCCCAACTCCGCCGGGTGATCAATCAACAGCGGCATTCCGGTCTCGATCCCCGGCTCAACAAACAACGGCGTAATGTGGAAGAAGTTCTCGCAGACTTGGCGCAAGGTGGATTCCACCGGCGGGACCACCGAGGCGATGATGATGCGCCTCACCTGACCGGGGTCCATGCCGTTCATCGCAAAGAGATTCACGAACAGAGCGCCATACTCGTCGACGGTCTGGGCGTGGTGCGTGGTTAAGCGCCAATGCGCCGCAATTTCCGGCTTCGAGGCGTCCAGCCGGTAAAGGCCCAGTTTCGTATTCGTATTGCCGACATCGAGAGCAAGCAGCATTGTTTTTCATCCCATCTTCGCTGGGTCGAATGGATAGAGAAGAAACGTAGCGCAGACCGGGTAGTGATCGGAGGGGTAGAGTCCGTTGGCGGTGTGCGCGACGGTTTCAGCAACGAGCGTTTGCCCTGCATTGCGATGCAGAATCCAGTCGAGTCTTCTGGCACCCTTGAATTTTCCGAAGCCATGAAATGTGCCTTCGGGGCCAACCCTCGCGTGGGCGGTGATCCAAGCATCGGCGAGCGTCTCTGTCAGCAGGCTGTAAACCTCGCCCTCGGCGGGCGCATTGAAGTCGCCGGTGAGAAAGAGCGGCAGGTGCAGCGGAAGTTCCTGAATCTTTCGCAACAGCACTTGCGCCGATTGGCGGCGTGCCTCGTCCGCGTTCCTGCCATAAGGAAGATGCGTATTCAGAATCAGAATATCGTGGCCGGAGGTGGCCCGCAGCTTGCCCCAGGTGACCATGCGCGGGCGGGGAATCTCCCAGGCAGTGGTGCCTGGGAGCTCCGGCGTTTCAGAAAACCAGAGATCGCCGCATTCGATCAGCGAGAGCCTGCGCCGGTCAAAGAAAATCTTGTTGTGTTTGTCGCGTTCGTCACCGAAGCGGCCTCGGCCAAAGCAGCCGAATGCCGGATTCCGGTCGAGAATGAAAGCCGTCTGCTCGGCATGGATCTCCTGGGCGCCGAGCAGGGCCGGAGAGTGCATCTGAATCGTATCAACCAGCAAATCCCGGCGCTGCTCCCAGGCGTGAGCTTGGTCCTCAACATCCATTTGCAACACGTTGAAGGTCATTACGCGCAGAGCTTCTATCTGTGTCATCTTCAGCCGCCCCTTAGCCGAACGATAATCGAAGCGGAGGGCGGAAGTGTCAACCCAGGATAAAAATCAACCGGCGCAATGATATATTCTTCGTCTACGCATCATCTCTGGAATGCTCAGGCCTTCGGCTTGGTTCGGGGCCGGGCCTTGGTCTTTTGGGGAGAGCGAACTGCCGGCTTGACGGCGCGCGCAATTCTATCAGGATTCGATCTCTGCAGCAGAGCCTCCCTTTCGGACTGCATCCGCGTGAAAACCCGGTCAAGAATATCCAGCGCCTGTTTTCCCTCTTCGCCGGAGAAGCACTGCTGCACTACGTTGCGCATGGGACTCCAGTCGGATGCCAGCTTCTGCAGGACGGCTTGTCCATGAGCGGTGAGGGAGAGAAGACGAACACGCCCGTCGCTGGGGCAGGGTTTGCGCCGCAGGATTCCACGCTTTTCCAGCAGGGTCACCATGGCCGTGACGGTGTTGGGTTCCGCAAAAATCTGATCCGTTATGTCTGCCTGACGAATGCCCGGGGTCCGCTGCACCGCACGCATCAGCGCATACTGTTCGGTGGTCAGCCGGTAGGGGCTGAAGATGACATCGCCGCAGCGGCAGATGGAGAGAAAAGCTCTGCGCAGCCGGCGGACTATATACAGTGAGCTTTCCTGCGAAGGCTGCGCCGGGAGTGCTGCCTTCGAAGCGATCTGTTCTTCAATCATTGACATTGCATTCCGTCCGTGCCGCGATAGCCAATTTCCTGCTCAAGAGCGTGGTAGAAGAATCGTTTGTGAATTACCGCGCGGGGCAGGCGAAGCTGCTCGATCTTTCATGACGCCGCCAGCGGCCTGTAATCCGCCGGACTCCCTCGCTGCAAATCCTTGCCGATAGATCATTTACGCGCCAATAGGCGCAGCGGATGAGCGCGTAAATTTGAAGTATATCAGAGATACAGAGGAAATCAGAGAATG
>CAYVGW010000002.1:20878-66752 GCA_964450895.1 uncultured Occallatibacter sp.
CGGATGAGCGCGTAAATTTGAAGTATATCAGAGATACAGAGGAAATCAGAGAATGTTTTCTTAATAATTCGTATACGAAGTTTTCATCGGATCGTGACCTTCCATCCACACACGGCTGCGTACACTGCGCATATATCAACCTGCAATTGTCCGTGCCCGCCGAGGGGCATGGGCTAATTGAGCTCGATGAGAGGCTGTGTTCGACTTGCCGGTCTGAAGGCTTCAACATCCACAAGCGAATCGGCGCGGTCAGGCGTTGCTGAAATCGCGCTATCCGACAGCAAAGACTTGAAGGGGAGTAAAAAATGAGTTCTTTTTTCCGCCAGATGCGAACTTGCCTTTACGCAGGTGTGTTTTTGTTGGCTGCTTTCTCCGGTACACAGCTCTTTGCACAGAGCGCAACTGTAAGCGGCCAGGTCATCGATAGCAGCGGGGCTGTCGTCAAAGGCGCCACCGTGTCACTTCTTTGCACGGACACTCAGATAGAACAGATCGTGACCAGTAGCGCAAATGGCAGCTTTATCTTGCCGCCGGTCAAGCCCGGTCATTATCAGGTTGTGGTGACAGCTCCAGGCTTTCAACCCTGGGTGGACACTGAAATCACGCTGGAAATCGGCGAAGACAAAGACGTGGCCGCGATACTTCAGGTCGGAACGGTTACCCAGAACGTTACAGTCAACGATGCGCCGCCGGAACTGCAAGTTGAGAACGCCGACCGCAGCACGCTGCTGGAGCAGACCTTTGTGCAGAATCTTCCCCTTGACCCTCGCAACCCACTGCAATTGATCAGCGCGACCATTGGCGTCACGGCGAACGACGGGCAGGTGACCTCCGGCACGAATACCACCACGGAGAGCACCACCAACCAATTCCGCATCAACGGCGCGCACATGAATACTACCGACTTGCTGATCGACGGCGGCGCGAACATGGTGGCTTATAACAGCCAGGCGGCGGGCATCCCGGGCGTGGACGCGATTGCTGAGTTTCGCGTGCTGACTTCGGCCATCGCGCCGGAGTACGGCTACACCAGCGGCGGCATCGTCAACATGGCGCTCAAGTCCGGAGCCAACAAGATTCATGGCGGCGCGTGGGAGTACTTCCGCAACGATCAGATGGACGCCAATGGCTACAACGCCAACAACGCGAAAGTCGCGCGCCCGCCATTGCAGAGAAATCAATTCGGCGGGCAGTTTGGCGGTCCGATCATCATTCCCAAGTTCTACCACGGACGCGACAAGACATTCTTCTATTTCTCCTATGAGGGACTTCGCGACACCTACGAACCGGCGGGCGGGTTCACCGCGCTCATCCCCACAGCAGCGATGCTCCAGGGCGACTTTACCGCGGCGACGAACGGTACAACAACTTCCGGAAGCTATCCAATTCCGGGCAGCATCTACGACCCCACGAACCTGGTGAGCGGCAAGCGTCAGCAGTTTTCCTGCAACGGCGTGCTCAATGTGATTTGCCCAGGAAGAATCGACCCGGTCGGCCAAAAGCTGCTTTCGATGTTTCCAACGGACAAAGTTCAGTCCAGCTTGAATATCCTTTCCGGTGGAACCTACAACTACTTCTCCAACGCCACCGAAGGCGATACTGACAACAGCATCGACCTGCGCGTGGATCATCAGATGAATGCGAAACACAGCTTCTTCGGCCACATCGATCGCTTCAGCAACTACATCTTCAACCCCAACGTCTGGGGCGATGGCCCGCTGAGCAAAGGCCAGGAACCCACCAACTCGGACGACCGCATCCCCGGCTATCACATTCTTGTCAATCACACCTGGACGATCAAGAACGATTTGATCTTCAACCAGCACCTCTCCTGGGGGCATAGCGAGTCAAACCGCGCATCGTCGAATCCGCTGTCTCCCAGCGGCGTCTTCGGTTTCAATCCATTGGCTTCTCCGGGAAGAACCGATGGATTTACCCCGCAGTTGAAGATCGTCGCCGGGCAGTTGACTTGCACGCTCGGCGGTGCAACATGCACGGCGATGATTGGCAACTCTGAACCACTCGAGATCAATAAATCCTCGGTTTACCAGTACCAGGCTGATCTCACCTGGCTCAAAGGCAAGCACGTTTTCAAGGCCGGGGCAGACATCCGCCGCTACTATGTGCAGCATTGGGATCCGCAGGGTCTGACGCTGACCGGCGGCAGAGCCTTGACCGCGGGTCCTACACCTTCTGCCACCGGAACGACCGGCGATTCAATTGCGGAGCTTCTCCTTGGTTTTACTCCTGTCGTCAGCGGCTATCAGCCATTGGTGACGATACGCGACATGGTGTACTTCGGCTACGGCGAGGACACCTATCGAATGACGCATAAACTGACCGTGACCTACGGCGTTCGCTATGGCATCATCGGCAGTTGGGTATCGGATGGAAACCTGCTGAACTATTTGGATCTGAATGCGCCTTCCGCGGTCGCAGCCGCCGCCGGCTTGCCGAATCTTGTAGGCGGCGTGGGCGTACCGGGGCTGAGCGAAGCGGCCCGCACCGAACAGCGTCCCAGCCTGCTTCATATCGAGCCGCGCCTCGGTGCATCTTACGCGTTGAACGACAAAACTGTTTTTCATGGCAGCTTTGGCATCTTCCGCCATCCGCAGGCGTCGGAGGCTTCCTACTATGAAATGGCGGCCTTCGCGCGCGTTTCCACGTCTGTCAGCAATCAATCGGTTGGCGGCATCTATCAAGTTGTTCCCGGATCGAGCACTACCTCGCCGGGATATTACACTCTTGGCGATCCGTTTTACGCAGCCGGCGGCGGTCCTCCCGCTCCCTACGGCCCCAACCCAACTCCTCTGGCTGGAAACAATGTCGGCAGCGGACCCACGAGCATCGAACTCGGCCAGAATGTCTCCGGCGATCTTCGCGAGCAGACCGGTCCTTACCAGGAGGTTCTCTCTCTGGATGTGCAGCGCGTGCTGCCCTCTCACTTTGTTGTGAGCGCAGGCTACATTCTGAATGAGGGCGTTCGCCTCCGCAGCGCAATCCAACTGAATCAGCTGTCGGACTCCGTGCTTGCGCAATGCGCGGCTGGCGCCACTGTCGCAGGCACATTCCAGGCCGGCGACCCGACAGGAAAGACCTGTCCGGCACTCACCACCAACGTTCCCAATCCTTTCTACAAGGTCATCACGGATACCAGCGCGGTCAACAATCTCTCCGCCGCCACAATTCCTGTGGGCGATCTGCAACGCGCCTATCCGCAGTTTGGAGCACTCACGGCTCTCGATGTGGGCTGGGGCCACTCCACCTACAATGCCATGCAGGTATCGGTCCAGCACCGTCAGGCCAACGGCCTCTCGGTTCTGCTGGGCTACACCTACAGCAAGGCAATTGACCAGACCGGCGACAGCAGCGGCAACAACACGACTGCTGCATATATGCAGGACAATGGCTGCCACCGTTGCGAGCGCTCGGTGGGCGAGATGGATGCAACCCACGTTCTGACAGAAAACGCAGTTTATGAATTGCCCTTCGGACACAATCGTCATTTCCTCAATACAGGTATCGCGGCGTATCTGGCGGGCGGATGGCAGATCGGCGAAGCGTACAAATTCGATAGCGGCTTGCCGGTTCTGCTTACACAGTCGGCCACTCCGCTGGTCGGCAATGCGGTGCTTCGCCCGACAATCGTACCAGGCGTGAGCCTGGCGCCAACCAGCAGCGCACAAGCATTTAACCCTGCCGCATTTTCTGTGACTCCGGCCTACCGGTTTGGCAACGTCTCACGGTACTTTCCTCAGATTCGCTATCCCAACTATCAGAACCTCGACGCCTTCCTCCAGAAGGAGACAAAGTTCTGGCATGACCGCGTGAGCGCGACCGTGCGCTTCGAGTTGCTCAATGCGCCTAACTCCGTGGTGTTTGGCCCTCCCGCCGTCAACGCGAACAACGCTGCGTTCGGCACCAAGTCCACTTCACAATCCAACCTGCCGCGTGAGGGACAACTGAGCGCGCGCTTCACGTTCTAACCGAAAGCCTCCAACTGCCGGCGGCCTTCAAGCCGCCGGTATTTTTATTCCTTCTCAATTCAATCGAAATCAGAGACCCTGCCATGACGGACGAGTTGATTCTGAAAAATGCAAAAATCGTGACTCCCACAGATGTTATCGAGGGGGCGGTCCATCTTCGCGACGGCTTGATCACCGGCATTCAAACCGGCCCGATAACTTCGCCGAACGCTATCGACCTCGAAGGGGATTACCTTATTCCCGGTCTCGTCGATCTGCATACTGATAACTTCGAGCGCCTGGTAAGGCCGAGGAACAGCGTGGACTGGCCGGTGATGGCCGCCTTGGCGGCGCACGATACGCACATGGTTTCCGCGGGCATTACCACGGTCTTCGATTCACTCTATGTGGGCCATGCCGGCTTCGGTTCGCGCAGCTTTGACACGCTTAAAAATACGATCTCCTTGCTGCGGACCTGCCGGCAAAGCGGGATATTCCGCGGAGATCACCTGCTGCACCTGCGCGCTGAAGTGTCGATGGAGGTGATGCCGGAGCAGTTCTCCTCTGTCTTTCCAGAGGAGAATGTGAGGCTGGTTTCCTTGATGGACCACACGCCCGGGCAGCGGCAGTGGAGAGACCTCGACAAGTATGTAGCGATGGAGAAGAAGGATTTTCATCTGACGCAGGAGGAAGTCGACAACTTCCTGAAGACTGCGCGGGAGCGGCATGAAAAAGTCTCTCCGGCAAATCGCGCCAAGCTGCTTTCCATGGTCGCGGGTCATTCCATCGCCCTGGCAAGCCACGACGATACAACCGTCGAGCATGTGGATGAGGCTCATGCGGAGGGCATTACCATCTCCGAGTTTCCCACTACGATAGAAGCGGCGAAAACGGCGCGCGCCAAAGGAATGCATATTGTCGCAGGATCGCCGAATGTGGTGCTGGGGCGGTCGCACTCCGGCAATGTCTCGGTCGAGGAGCTTGCGCGGCGCGGCCTGCTGGATGCGCTGGCCTCGGACTATGTGCCGTCCAGCCTGCTGCACGGAGCGTTTCTTCTGACGGAAAATATCGCAATGCCGTTGCCTCATGCAATCAACATGGTGAGCCTGAATCCGGCGCGCATGGCAGGATTACAGGATCGCGGCAGCATTGAAACTGGAAAGCGAGCCGATCTGGTGCGCGTGAAGACAGTGCAAGGACTGCCGCTGCCGTTGATGGTGTGGCGCGAGGGAGTGCGCGTGTGATCGCCTTGAGAAAAAATGTGCATATTACTGGTGCATCCGGCAGTGGAATTACGACTTTGGGAAGAGCATTGAGCGCCGCTCTGAGCAGCGTACATCTGGATACGGACGATTTCTATTGGACGCCTTCCGATCCGCCCTATCAAGTCAAACGTCCACAGAATGAACGATTGGCCCTGCTGCGAAATGCCTTCGACAGTTCAGCTTCTTCGGGATGGATACTCGCTGGATCAGTCAACACCTGGGCCGATTCGCTGATTCCACTCTTCGACTTGGTAGTCTTTGTTTCAACGCCGACAGAGTTGCGGTTGCAGCGTCTTCGCGTCCGCGAGGCGATGCGATTCGGCGCGAAGAACGTCGCTCCTGGAGGCTCTTGGCATACTCAGTTCGAGTGGTTTATGGAATGGGCAGCAGCTTATGATGACGGAAGCCGCGAGGGCCGCAGCCGCCCGATGCACGAAGCCTGGTTGGCTCAACTTACGTGTCCGGTCTTGCGCGTGGACGGCAGCCGTGCAGTGGATTGCCTGGTGCAGCAGGTGCTGGACGCGCTTGGGCAACTCGATGAGCTGCCCAAGCGGCAGTGATGTCTACAAGTACTTCTCGACAAACTCCTCGGCGCTGAACTTGCGCAGGTCGAGAAGGCCAGCCTCCAACTGCTCGCGTGACCAGTCCCACCATGCAATTTTGAGAAGGCCTTCCTGCACCTTCTCGGGAAAGCGGAAGCGGATGCGTTTGGCCGGCACGCCACCGACGATGGCGAACGGAGGCACGTCCTTGGAGACAACGGCTCCGGCACCAATGCCGGCTCCGGTGCCGATGGTTACGCCGGGAAGAATCACCGCGCCGTGCCCGATCCACACATCGTTGCCAAGCGTGACGCGGTGGGCCTTGCGCCAGTCGAAAAACTCATGATCGTCTTCGACCGCAAAGCCGTATGATTCGCTGCGGTACGTGAAGTGATGCAGCGCGGCGCGCCACATCGGGTGGTTGCCGGGATTGATGCGGTTGCTGGAGGCGATGGAGCAGAACTTGCCAATGTCCGCCCAAACGATGCTGCATCCATCGACGACGTAAGAGTAGTCGCCGAAGGTGGATTCACTCATCGAGGTGCGTGGACCGATTGACGTGTAAGGCCCAAGCACGCACTTGCGCACACGAGCAGTGGGATCGATGCGAGGCTCCAGTCCCAGCGGCTGCTTTTTCGGTTGCTGGGGCTGCTCTGCTTGCGGATCGACTGTGATTTCCATTGGTTCAACGGATAGGGTGGCCATGTTTTCTTCTCCATTCATTGATCTGAATTGTTGCTGGAATCAGTGGGCGGTTATGTCCTGCAACTCCCGATGAACCTGCGCGGCAACTTCGGGCAAGGACAGCATGCATTGCGCAAGGATGCGCTCGTGGCTTCTTGCATCAAATCCCTCGATACGCAACGACAGGACGGCTTCAGTCCCGGACTCCCGCACCAGGACGACGCCGTCTTTCAGGGCGAAGCGAAGGCCGTCGATTTTCAGGATGCCGGCTTCGGGATACGCAGCGGTCAAAGCATCCACGGCACTGTTGAAGGACAGTAATTGAGTGGGTATGCGCAACTCCGGCATGGCAAAGATTTGCGGCAAGCCGCGCCGAAGCTGGGCCAGCGATAGACCCTTCCGTTGCAGAAGATCGAGAATGAAGAGCGCGGCAAAGAGTCCATCGTCGCCGCCGTCAAGTTCCTGGAAGAAGTAGTGACCGCAGGCGTCGAGGCCCATCAACGCCTGCTCGGCCACCATCCGGCCGCGCATGAAGGCATGGCCAGTCCGTTCGAGGAGTGCTATTCCTCGATGCTGTTCAATGGCGCGGCGCACAATGTCGGAAGATTTGATATCGACGACGATCCCGCGGTTTGCAGAGTTCGTCTTGTCTTGTTCCTCTAGCGCGGCATGGGCCAGCAAGATCGCTATCTCATCGGGAGAGACAAAGATTCCATCCTCATCGACAAAGGCAACGCGGTCTCCATCGCCATCCCAGGCAATGCCGATCGAATTTGGCCGCTCGGCAACCGCGCCGCTCAAGCGAGTGAGATTGGATGCGCGCGAGCAATCCGGCGATCGGTCGGGAAACCTGCCGTCGATGACGCACGATAGGCAAGTCACATCAAAGCCCAGGCGGCGGAATATCTCCGGAGCAATCTTCGACCAGGCTCCGTTTCCCGCATCCAGTACGACTCGTCCAGGCCCGTTTGCATGGAGACGATTCCACCGTTGCAGGATGGTTTGCTCATAGTCCGGAAGAAGATTGATCTCTTCTCTCCGGCCGCTACCGGAACGAAATGCGCGCGTCATTGAAAGTGCGCGAATTCCGGCGAGTTGCTCTGGTGTCGTAGGAGACGAGCCGAGCATCAGCTTGAGTCCATTGTGAGAGGCAGGATTGTGCGAAGCCGTCACAATCAGCACTGCATCCGCGTTGACTCGGCTGGCGGCGAAATACGCAAGCGGCGTGGGGCCTTGTCCCGCGTCCAGAACATCAACGCCGGTTGCCAGCAGCCCTTCTGCAAGGGCGCGCTTCAACGCAGGCGTGCTCAATCTGAAATCTCCTGCAACCACCACGCGAGAAGAAGGCGGAAGCATGGTGCCGATGGCGCCGCCAATCGCGCGGAAGAGTTCCGTCGATACGGCATCTGGAAAGACGCCGCGCAGGTCGCAGGGCTTCCACGGGTCGGACTCAGGCGAGATCAACTCCTCAGCCATGGCATGGTTCATTCTCATGAAGACCTCAAGTTGGCCCGATCCAGAAGCTGAAATGGCGATCCTGGATGCGACTCGCGAAAGATGCAAATAGAATCGACCAGCAACAACTCTCTACAGGCCGATGCAAAACGTTGGTGAAGATACTGTTCAAGCGGTGGAAGGGTTTCAGGAGGCAGAGAGCCGGTGAGCGACATATGAAACTTCCAGGTATCGAGGACGTAGGGATAGCCCCATTGCAAGAGATGCTCACGCTCCCGTGAAGAGAGAGAGTCTCGCAGGCGCCGCGCCAATTCCGCTTCAGTGGATGGAAGTCGAAAGCGATCGAACTCGCGTACGCATTCGGCCGCCAGATTGCGGAACTCTTCACACGAAGCCGACAGAGTGAGGGCAAGAAACCGTCCCAAGGTTCCGATGCGAAGTGAAGGCGCGCAAAAGCAATCGTGTCTCTTGGCGAATTCGTGGAGCGCTGCCCGCAGATTTTCATACGTTGCGCCTTCAGCCAGACGGAAGGGAGGCTTGAGAGTCGCATGAAATCCGTAGCGTCGCGGGCTTTCAGTAGCGCGCAGCCAGTCCAGATATTGGATGTGATCAGGCAGATCCGGATCGAACTCAGCGCCGGCGGCAGCGTCGCGGCCAAGCCATCGGCTGCCTTGAAGGTAGAGCGGCGCATGGGGGCTGGGGCAGAAGTAGATTGCGTAGCGTGCTGTGTCTCCGTTCAGATCGGGCATATTCAACTCGGGCCTCTTTGATATCTTTCAGAAGTTGATCTTTCTACAGCGTGGGTTGCAGCAGGTGTCCGTTCCCATATTGCTTGGCCGCGGCGACCTGCGCCCGATGATGCGTCTCCAGCGGAATGCTTGCGGAGAAGATTTCTTCGGTTTCAGTCTGATGTCCAAACTGTATCTGAAAGAGCCGCCAGTAAAGTCCGCGCAGTTCAATCAACTCCTCATGCGTGCCGATCTCCGCGACCTTGCCTTTGTGCATCACCAGTATTCTGTCGGCGGTGAGAATCGTCGATAAGCGATGAGCAATCACGATGGAGGTTCTGTTTTCAATCAAACGGTTCATGGCTCCGCGGATGCGGGCCTCGGTCTCCATATCGATATTCGAAGTGGCCTCATCCAACAGCAGATATTGCGGATTGTGGGCCAGCGCGCGGGCAAAGGCAATCATCTGCTTCTGTCCGGTGGAGAGATTGTCGCCGCGCTCTTGCACCCATGTCTCCAGGCCCTCCGGCAAATCCTGCAGCAGCGCATCCAGCCCGATCTGATGGGCCGCACGCAGCGCATCCTCATCGGTCAAGGTCTCGGAGCCAAAGCGAATGTTGTCCAGGATCGTTCCTTCGCGGACGTATGTGTCCTGAAGGACGACGCCGAATTGACGGCGCAGATCGGAGGGGTGCATCTGCCAGATGTCGATGCCGCCGATGCGGATGGTTCCGCGCTGCGGCCGATAAAACCGCAACAGAAGATTGCTCATCGTTGTTTTGCCCGCGCCCGTGTGCCCAACGATCGCCAGCATTTCACCGGCGCGAATATGAAAGCTGACATCGTTCAACACCCAGCGGTCAGCTTTGTAAGCAAACCATACATTCTCGAATGCGATGTCGAGGCCGCCGTGCTTGGCTTCGGTGCGCGGCTCCAGGTTCGCGGGAGCTTCCGTGTCAAGCAGAGCAAAGACCTTTTCGGCAGAGACGACGCTGGTCTGCAAGATGCTGTAGCGCTCGCTGATCTCCTGGATGGGACGCAGGAATTTGGTTCCATATTGCAGGAATGCAACGAGTGTGCCGATGGAGAGGCCGCCAGGATGGAGCAGATGAGCGCCGACGATGAGCAGTCCGGCCTGCGAGATAGTGCCGAGCAACTCGATGGACGGCATGAACCATGCATTGGCCGTGACCCACTGCTTCGATGCCTCCATGTGTTCGCGGTTGATCGCGTCGAAGGTCTCCAGGCTCGTCTGCTGGCGATTGAAGAGATGCACCACGTAGATGCCGTTGACATGCTCGGCGATGAAGGCGTTGATCCGGGCCAGTAGAATGCGGACCCGTTGCTGGCTGCGGGTGATGATGCGGCGGAAGATCGTGGTCAGGACAACGAAGACGGGAATGACGGCGGCCAGCACCAGCGACATATTCCAGTTGATGCGGACCATTGCGGCCAGAAAGAACAGGGTCATCACCGCGTTGGCCAGCAGGGCGACGATGCCGTTGGCGAATAGATCGTTCAACGCTTCAATATCGGTGGTAAGGCGCGTCACTAGCCGCCCGGCTGGAGTGACATCGTAGTAGCTGACGGGGAGCTGGTGCAGATGCTTGAGCAATTTGCGGCGCAAATCGGCCATGGCCATCTGACCGGTCCACTGCGCCAGAAAGTTCTGTGTGCTATCGATCGCCAGCGTAAGCGCGAGCACGCCGAGATAGACGACGGAGAGCAAAGCGATGCCGTGCGTGGAATTTTCCGGCAACACGCCGGCAAGCGGTCCCCATTTCGCCGCGTGCCTTAGGAAATATACGTCGATGGCGACGGAAAGAATCAGCGGGTTGAGGACTTGCAGCAAGGTGGAAGCGAGCGAGCATACAAGAGAAGCGAAGACGCAGATCCAATAGGGCGCCAGGAGCTTGAGCAGCCGAGCGAGCAGATACCAATCGCGGACGTTGGCGGAAACTTCCTCGGCGTTGGCGCTGCTGCTGCCCATGCCTCTTCCGCCGCCTCCGCCATACAAACCAAATCCGTGAGCGCTCACATGACCTCCAGTTCTTCTTCAAGCACCTGCAAAGACGCCAGTCGCGCATAGCGGCCTCTTTTTTGCAGGAGCGTAGAGTGCGTGCCCTCTTCAATGATGCGGCCATGCTTGAGCAGGACGATGCAGTCTGCCTGCATGGCGGTGGCCACGCGATGCGTGACGAGAATCGTTGTGCGCTCCGCCATGATGCTCTTCAGATGTTCGAGAATGCGTTGTTCGGTCACCGAGTCCACGCTGGAGAGCGCATCGTCCAGGATCAGGATGCGCGGATTCTTGAGGACCGCGCGGGCGATGGCGATGCGCTGCTTCTGGCCTCCGGAGAGCATGATGCCGCGCTCCCCGACGACCGTATCGAAGCCCGCCGGCAAGGCCGCCAGATCGGGATCGAGTCCGGCGATGGTGGCCGCGTTTCCGATCTCTTCCTTTGTTGCGCCATCAACGCCCAGCGCAATGTTTTCCGCAAGGGTCATGCTGAACAGAAAGGTCTCCTGCGGCACAACGCCAACCAGCGTGCGCAGAGCCGTCAGCGGAAGTTCGCAGCAGTCAACGCCGTCGAAGGCGATGCTGCCCTCACTCGGATCGATCGAGCGCGTCAGTAGCTTGACCAGCGTGCTTTTGCCCGATCCCGTTTCGCCGAGAATGGCCAGAGTGGCTCCGGCGGGGATATCAAGATTGATCGAATCCAGCGCCTTATGTTCGCCAAAGACCACGCTGACCTGGCGCAGCGAAATGCTGGCGGGCGCATGGTGGACGCTCGCCGTATGAGCGCCGTGCGACTCAAGCCACTTGCCGGGATCGATCGCGGGCGCTTCGTCGAAGAGCAGCTTCAACCGTCCCACCGAGGCCATGCCGCGCTGCATGATGTTCACCACGCGGCCCAGGTTGGAGATGGGCCGCGCGAGCATGGCCATATAGGTTGTGAACAGCACGAAGTCGCCGACCTGCAAGGACTTTGCAACGACCAGCGCCCCCCCGTACCAGAGAACGATGAGCACGGAGATTCCGGTGGTAAAGGTCAGCAAAGGGTCCAGCGTGCTGCTATAGATTCCCAGGGCGCAGTTGGAGCGCACGTACGACTGATTCATTCCTTCAAAGCGGTGCTGCTCGGCCTCTTCACGCACAAAAGATCGCACCACGCGCGCGCCGGCAATGGTCTGCTGCACGGCGGTACTCATGGTGGAAAACTGGGCCTGAATGCGATCAAAGCGCCGCCGGATGATTTTTCCATAGCGCATCAGCAGCAGCACGGCGAGGGGCGCCGGAAGCAAAGCAGCAGCGGTCAACCTCCAATTGATCGAGCCAAGAATGACAATCGCCACGGGCAGAGAGATCAGGGACTCAAAGAGAGAGGTGAGTCCCGGCCCCAGCATCATGCGCACGGCGTTCAGATCGTTGGTGGCCGAGGCCATCACGTCTCCGGTGCGGGTTCGCCCCCAAAAGGACGCGTCGAGCCGGAAGAGGTGCTGAAGGAGATCCCTGCGCATCGCGTATTCAACGTTGCGCGAGGTGCCCATCAGGTTGAGCCGCGCGATGGTTTGAAAGGCGGAGCGGGGGATGGCCACCCCCACAATGGCCAAGCCGATCCACACAATGCCCTCCCGGGCGTTGCCCCTTGATGCGGTCAACGTATTGATTCCAGCGCGGATCAGCAACGCAATGGCGGGAGCGACGCTCTCGCGGCCTATCATGCTGAGGAGGCCGAAAAGAAGCTCGCGCGGATAGACCTTCAGGTATGCCCAAACGAAGGCAAATCGCTGAAAGAACGGGATGAAGGCTTCATCCTGCAGAAATCGGTTGGCGGAGTTTGTCTGCACATTCCGATAATACTGCGTACACGAACTAAAAGAATATAAATATTTCATGTATAGCTGACCGCTTCAAATTTCTTGGGAATCTCGCCGCGCAAAGATAAATCTTTTTTTCATATTGCTGCAACATTCCCGCCGATGCAGTGTGCCATTATCTATTCATTCGTACACGAATCTATCGTGTCGAAGGGGGATGACCGCGGACGGGGTTTGCGTCAGAGGCATTCATCCGCAGGCGAACCGGCTGGCTCGGTCGCCTGGATTGGAAAAGGGGACGGATTCTGGAATGACAGCCAATCTTGTGAATCGAAATTCGCATGAAACGGAAGAACGCGGACTGGGGCCGGACTACACTCTGTGCGAATGCGAGCTGGAGCCTTTGAAGCAACTGGTTGCTCGGCTGGAGCAGGCCAGTCAAGTTGAAGTGAAAAAGAGTCCTTCGGTATGCCTGACCATGATTCCCGCCGAGGACTCGCTGGAAAAGCAGAAGTTCTTTCTTGGCGAGGCTCTCACGACGGAGTGCGAAGTATCTGTGGATGGCTTCCCTGGTTTTGGCCTCTGTCTTGGGGACGAACCGGTCCGGGCGTATTGCATCGCCGTGGTGGATGCGCTGTTGCATGGAGAGCGCCCCGCTCCCATCGAGGTCGAGACCTTTCTTAGCGAGCAGGGTGAAGCGGTTGCCCGCCGCGATCAGGACGAGTTCGATCTGGTGCTTCAGACGCAAGTTGACTTCAAGCTGATGGAGGAAGAATGAGCACACTGGTCACAGCCCAGCCTTATAACCAGGTCTTCGATGGGCAGAAGCACTATCGCACTTTGCTGCAATGCACCGCGCGTCCTGGAACCATTGGTCAGATTGACGATGCCTTGCTGGATCTTCCATTGCAATTGAACCGCGCCACCGCGCTGCTTGCGCGTGCTCTCTTCAGCGGAGACATCTCGTACTATCTCGACGAAGACCAAGCGCAGGCCGCGAATTTTCTCCGCAATGAGACGGCTGCCAAGCCGGCTGCCGCCGAGCAAGCGGACTTCCTGATCCTCACCGGCGTAAACCGGCTTGAGGGGCTTCAATTAGCCAAGCCGGGAACTCTTTCCTTTCCGGATCAAGGCGCGACCGTTGTATTGCAGGTTGCCGCAATCTCTCCGGCTCCGCTGGCGGACTCTTTGCGCCTGACGCTGACCGGGCCGGGAATCGAATCTGAAACCGTGGTGTTCGTGCTGGGCGCTTCTGAAGAGTTCTTCGCGACTTTGCAAGAACGCAATGCGGAGTTTCCTTTGGGCGTGGATGTCTTTCTTACCTGCGACAGCTTGTCGGCGGGTCCGTGTGTGATGGCTCTGCCGCGCACTACGCGCGTGCAATGGGAGCGGGCATAAAAGAAGTTTCAACCTGATGCGGAGATGGGGGCGGTATGGGATATGTAGCAGTCAAGGGCGGACAGGACGCGATCGAAAACGCGAGCAAGCTGGTTGACTACTTCCGTTGGAAGGGGCGAACCAAGCCGATCGAACTCGATCAGGCGCGCACGCAGATGCGTCTGGCAGTGGACAGGGCAATGGGCGAGGGATCGCTCTATGCGCCGGAGCACGCGGCGCTGGCGCTGTTGCAGGTGGAGGGCGATTCCTTCGAGGCGGCGTTTCATCTGCGCGCTTATCGGGCCACACTTGAACGCCGGTACGACGCCGAGATTCTGAATACGCGGGAGATGCTTGTGCATCGCCGCATCTCTTCAACCTTCCGCGATATTCCCGGCGGCCAGATTCTCGGCCCCACGCGGGATTACTCTTTCCGGCTTTTGAATCCAGCCCTGCTCAATGCCAGCCTCGGCTCCATCGAGAAGTTTCTCTCCGATCTGCGCGACGAAATCGATCCCAACAAGCTGCATCAGATGACGACCTACAAGAAGGTGATCGATATCTTCCTGAAGGAAGGGCTGATGAGCAGCCAGGCGCGCCCCGGCGAGGACCGGCGTGTCTTCGATGTCACGCGCGAGGCCATCAAGTTTCCCGTGCCGCGTTCCGCCGCGCTGCAAATGCTGGCGCGCGCCGAGACAGGCGCGCTGATGTGCATGGCCTATAGCACCATGCGCGGCTTTGGCATGTCGCATGGAACGGTGGGCGAACTGCGCGTGGGTGAAGTGCCGGTGCGCGTTGTGGACAAGCGTGGACGGCTGCGCTGCGTGGGCAAGATCAAAGTCTCCGAAGCCGAAATGGTGGGCGGCGGTCATCGCGGTCAGGCGGAGGGCGGTGGGCGAGTCGTCAAAAAGAGCAAAGCGCCGAGATACTCGATCGGCTACGGCCTCTGCTTTGGGCAAAACGAGACCAAGGCTATTTGCATGGGCATGGTTGAGAGCGCGCTGCGCAATCCCAATCCGGAGAATCCCGCCAACAATCAGGAGTTTGTCCTCTATCACACCGAAGTGATCGAGGGCTATGGATTCACCAACCACCTCAAGCTGCCGCATTACGTGACTTTCCAGGCGGGCATGGAAGGCGCCCGCAGAGTCGCCCGGAAGAACAGCGAAAAGGCAGAGCCGGTGCCTGTAAGCGCAGGCGGCGTGGAGGAAAACAATGATTGAAGATCTCAAGTTTCAGCATAGCTTCAACTACGCCTACATCGACGAGTTCACCAAGAAAGAGATACGGCGCAAGACACTCAAGGCGGTTTGCATTCCCGGCTATCAGGTTCCTTACTCGTCGCCGGAGATGCCGATCTCGCGCGGCTGGGGAACCGGCGGCTTGCATCTGACACTCTCTCTGGTTGGGCCGGACGACGTGTTGAAGGTGATTGACCAGGGTAGCGACGCCAGCGTGAACGCCTGCAATCTGCGTCTGTTCGTCAAGGAGATGTCCAACTGCGCTGTCACCTTCGACACCGCCGAGGCAACGCTGATTCAGACTCGTCATCGCGTGCCGGAAGAGATTCTTACCGAGAAACAGATTCTAGTGCTCCAGGTGCCGCAGCCGGAGGTTCTTCGCGGCGTCGAGAGGCATGAGGCCAAGACGCGCGTCATGCACGGAGAAGCCGATTACGCGAAGATCTGGGTGACGCTGTATGAAGCCTATGTGAAGAGCGGAACTTTGCGCAGCGGCGCCGGCCATCCCATCCTGATCAATGGGCGTTATGTAGCCACGCCCTCGCCGATTCCAAGCTGGGATGTGCCGAATTTGAGTATGGCGCGCTGCCTCTACCTCTTTGGCGCGGGCCGCGAAAAGCGCATCCATTGCATTCCTCCCTTCACCCGCGTCGAGCCGCTCGAATTCGAAGACATTCGCTTCAAGGTGGAAGAATTCGTTGGCGTTCGCTGCTCGGCCTCCGGCCAGGACAAGGCTTTCATGGATCAGGTCTACGCGGACGACTTGAGCAGCAGCTACGTGATCAACGACAGTAACTTCCTCGACAAACTGCGCAAAGGGCCGCGGCCGCCGCAGAAACTCTTTACCAATCCCGAATAGGAATGAAGGACGCGATGGATAACAATTGGTTGTTGCGTGTTCGGAACCTGACCAAGATCTACGGTGAAGCGACGCCGGGAGTGCTGGAGCGCACCGGGCCTGGATTCAATACGAATATCTGCCCCAGAACCGGCGCTGTCGTCGCGGTGAGCGGCATCAGCTTTGATCTTTATCCCGGCGAGGTGCTGGGCGTCGTGGGTGAGAGCGGATCGGGCAAAAGCACGCTGGTGCAGATGCTCTACTTCGACCAGGAGGTGAGCGCGGGCGAGGTACACTTCAAGCCTATCGAGGACGGCAACGTCAACCTCTTCGAGCTTTCCAACCAGAAGAAGCGCTACATCCGCAATCACTTGATGGGCATGGTCTATCAGAATCCGCGCGATGGGTTGAACTTCCGCTTCTCCTCAGGCGGCAACATCGCCGAGAAGCTGCTGATGGCCAATGTCTTTCACGTCGGCAAGATTCGTATCCGCGGCGCTGACCTTTTGACCAAGACCGAGGTGCCCATCAAGCGCATGGATGAGTCTCCGGCGCGCTTTAGCGGCGGAATGCAGCAGAGGGTGCAGATCGCCAAGGCCATCGCCAACAATCCTCCGCTGCTGCTGTTGGACGAGGTGACCAGCGGTCTCGATGTCTCCGTGCAGGCCAAGGTGCTGGATCTGATTCGCGGCCTGCAACAGGATCTCGGCGTGTCGATGATCGTCGTCTCGCACGATCTGGGCGTGATCCGCATGTTGACGGATCGCACCATGGTTCTCAAGCACGGACAGATCGTCGAGCAAGGACTGACCGACCAGATTCTGCAAGACCCGCAGCATGGATACACACAGCTCCTGGTCAGTTCGCTGCTTTAGTGCCGTGATTGTATGAATACGTAATCTCCCAGGTCTCAAAATCGAGACCTGGGGCACCCAGCAGGTACGGACAAGGGGAGAAGAGGACAAGATGGGATCGTTATTGGAAGTCGTGGATCTGCAAAAGCGGTTTGAGCTGCACATCCTCAATGAGAAAGAGATTGAGGCGCTTCACCAGGTTTCTTTCGATGTGCATGAAGGAGAAATCCTCGCATTGACCGGAAAGTCAGGATCAGGCAAGTCGACACTGATGAAGTGCCTCTATCGCACCTATCTGGCCACCAGCGGTCATATTCTCTATCGCGATGGAATGGGCGCAGTCATCGACCTTGCATCCGCAAATGAGCATGAAGTACTGCGGATTCGCAAGACGGAGATGACCTATTGCTCCCAGTTTCTGCAAGTCATTCCGCGTGTGCCGGCCATCGACGTGGTTGCTTCCGCGCTGGTTGCGCGCGGATCTTCCATCGAAGAGGCGCGGCGCGCCACCAGCGATTCATTCGAGCGCCTGAGCCTTCCCAAGGAACTATGGGACGCTTATCCGGCGACCTTCAGCGGAGGAGAACAGCAGCGTGTGAACATTGCCCGCGCCATGATCTCACGGCCACGCGTTCTGCTCGTCGATGAGCCCACAGCTTCTCTCGATCTGAAGACCAAGGATGCGGTGATTCAGATGCTGCTCGATCTCAAGCAGACGGGCACATCGATCATCTTGATTACTCACGATGAACACACATTGACCAGCATGTCGGATCGTTCTCTGCATCTGGAAAATGGACGCCTCAAGGAATCCGTTGTCTACGCATGAAGGAGAAGCATGAAGCGTCTGTGGGCTTTCATTGTTGTTCTGTTTTGCGGAGTCTCATTCCTCTCTCTGCATGGTTGCAAGGCCAGCCATGCGCGTGATGGAAGGCCGGCGGTTTTGCATTACGCGTTTATGGCCCAGGCGGAACAACTGGAGGGTGGCAACCTGCGCTCGGAGCTAATGCGTAAATACCTTGAGCAACAGCTTCACATGCCGGTTGAGATTGTGAAAGTGGAAGGATTCGCCTCCACCGTTGAAGCCATGCGCGCAGAGAAGATTGATATGTTCACCGGCAGTTCGCTGACCTATCTCCTCGCTGCGCAAAAGGCCGGCGGGGAAGCGATTGCCGCGCGGGGCTTCCCGGACGGCACCGTAGGCGGATACCGGTCTGTGATCGCAGTTCCCAAAGACAGTCCGATTCACTCCATGCAGGATCTGAAGGCGCACGCCAAGGATACTGTCTTCGCATTTGCCGAGCCGGCCTCCACCTCTGGCTATCTGTACCCCCGCGTCGGGCTTCTCGATGCCGGGATCGATCCGGAAAAGGAATTCAAGAAGGTGGTCTTCACGGGCAATCATGTGGCCTCTGTGATGGCGGTCAAGTCAGGCAAAGTGGACGCGGCAGGATTCATGGTGAGTGCGATGACTCTCCTCATCGAAAAACATAAGTTGGCTTCCGAAGATGTGCGCGTGATCTGGACCTCTGATCTTATTCCCAACGGCCCCTACACAGTGCGCAAAGGGCTTCCCGTTCAACTGAAGAAGGATATTCAGGCCGCTTTGATTGCCATGCCAACCAAAGCTCCGGAGGCCTGGGCCAATATCAACAGCTTGCTCCACACGCCGGCCAGCGGGACAGTGCTGATTTCTGTCAACGATGCAACCTATGACGGATTGAGAAAGTACGCGGCGCAGGTCAAAGACTTCAACTTTGAAGAAAAGTAGGCTTCCATGCTTCATGTTTCGAACATTGTCGTGCAGCTCCCCAATGGCAAGCGCCTGGTGGATCAGGTGAATCTCACGGTTGGGCGAGGCGAGTTTGTCGGGATACTCGGATCGAGCGGGGCGGGCAAGTCGATGACGCTGCGATGCATAGTTGGGCTTACCCGGCCCAGCGAAGGCGAGATCAACATCACGGGATGCAACGGCAAAATCTATCGCACCACCAATGTCAAAGCGCAAGAGCTGCGCAGGGCGCGCCGTCACATCGGCTTCATCTTTCAGGGATCGAATCTGGTGAAGCGGCTGACGGTATTGGAAAACGTGATGCTCGGTCGCTTGGGGCACATCAGCCCTCTGCGCAGTTGGTTTCTTGGCTTCAAGGACTCGGAGGCGCGCGAGGCCATGGTGGCGCTGGACCGCGTAAAAATGGCCCACTGCGCCGCACGGATGGCAGGTTCACTGAGCGGCGGCGAGATGCAGCGCGTGGCGATTGCGCGCGCCATTCATCAACGGCCCTTGATCTACCTGGCCGATGAGCCGATCTCCAGCGTCGATCCGAAGAACGCCGATGCGATCATGTCGATTCTGCAGCCTCTCTCGCGCGAGACACCCGTCATTGGCGCATTTCACCAGCCGGCCGCCGTGGCCAAGTATTGCACGCGCGCCATCGGCATCCGCTTGGGCAAGATCGTATACGACGGACCGGCGCAGATGTCCGCACGCCAATTGGAGTACATCTATGGCGAGTCCGACCGTGATGCAGCGCCGCCGGATTATGAATCAGGCGCGCAGCCGCCATTCTTCGACGCAGGCGTCGAAGCCGTCTTGCAGGAAGGAGTGGCCGTCTAGTGGGTTCGTCGAGCAAAAAGTCCTTTCGGCAGCAATCTCCGATTCTGGATGAGAAGTTTCTGGATTGGAAGTTTTTGGAGTGGAAGAAAAGCATCGCGGGCCAGCGCGGGAAGCAGGCCGTGATTGCTCTGGTGCTTGTTTTGCTGGTAGCGCTGACTGCGTGGCGCTGCAATGTTGATGTGCAATCGTTTGTAACCGGAATCGGCAAGGGCATTCCGCTGTTGGGGATGTTCTTTCCGCCCGATTGGAGTTCGCTGGTTTCCATGCTGCAACCACTCGCCGTCACGGTGGTGATGGCGCTGGCGGCAACGATTCTGGGAATGTGCCTGTCGCTTCCTTGCGCGCTGGCTGCCGCTTCCAACCTTGCGCCGCCTTCATTGCGGCTCTTGATGCGCAGCTTCATCGCGCTGGAGAGGGGGTTGCCGGAGATTGTCCAACTTCTGCTGCTGATCGCCATATTCGGATTGGGCGTCGTTCCCGGTCTTGTCGCGCTCTCGTTCAGCAGCATCGGAATGCTGGCCAAACTGCTGGCCGATGGCATTGAAGAGATTGAGCCGCAGATGCTCGAATCGGTTGCCGGAACCGGGGCCACGCGCTCCCAAGTGATTCGCTACGCGGTCATTCCTCAGATACTTCCCTCGCTGTTTGCCAATGGATTGTTTCGTTTTGAATTCAACATACGCGCGGGCGTCATGCTGGGCGCGGTAGGCGCGGGCGGAATCGGATACGTGATGAGGACCGCCATGAACTCGATGGACTATCAGCGCGCCTGCGTGGCCGTTCTGCTCACGCTGGCCATGGTTTTCTCGACGGAGCGCTTCTCGGATTTCTTCCGCGCGCGCATTCTCGGTGGAGGGTTGCTGCGATGAATACTGAAGTTCCGGCCAATGCACTGCCCTCGCGCAAGTTCCGGCTGACGATCCTCTACATCCTGGCAGCGGGTGTTGCAATGGTCCTGCTGTTCTCGTTCCTGGAACTGAGTCCCAGCAGCGTCTTCGTAGATTTTCGCTTTGTTGCGGACCTTGCACGGCAGATGTTCCCGCCCAACCTCGCTCTCTTCAGGAAGAGCGCGCTCTTCGTCTCTCTGCTCGAGACGCTCTCGATGGCTTTTCTCGGCACGGTCTGCGGCGGCGGCATCGCGCTGCTGCTGGCCTTCTTTGCCGCGACCAATACCACGCCGCATCCGGCGGTGCGGCTGGCCGTGCGCACCTTGCTGGCCGTGGAGCGCTCCATTCCGCAACTGATTGTCATTCTTGTGCTGTTGATTGCCGTCGGTATCGGTCCATTCGCCGGAGTGCTGACTCTGGCCATAGGCTCGGTGGGAATGTACGGCAAGTTTTTTGCCGACTCCATCGAACAAGCCGACAACGCGATTCTTGAATCCGTTGAAAGCGTAGGAGGCACGCGCCTGCAAACCATCCGCTTTGCCGTGTTGCCGCAGACCATGCCGTCGTTTGTCGCCAATCTCTTCTATGCCTTCGACCACAATCTGCGCATGGCCATTCCGCTGGGCATCTTCGGCGGCGGCGGCATCGGCTTTGAACTGGAATTCGCCCGCGGCCTGCTCCACTACAAGGACGTGCTGGCCTACACCATCCTGATCGTGGTGATGATCACGATGATGGAACGCATCTCGGACTGGGCGCGGCGCAGCATGATTACCCAGCCGCAGCTCATTACAAAATAACCAAACGAAGAACAGGGAGCCTGAAGAGTGATGACCGAGACAATTCTGACCAATGCCCGCATCGTTCGCCCCGACAGCGAGGTGAACGGGACGCTCGTAATCGAGGATGAACGCATCGTCGATATTCTGCCGCACAACCTTCCCGACGGAATCGATTTGCAGGGCGCGATCCTTATCCCCGGCATCATCGATATTCACACAGACTATCTGGAGCGCGAGATCAGCCCACGCCCCAGCGCCAAGATTCCGCTCGAACTTGCCCTGCACACCATGGACCTGCGCGCGCTGAGTTGCGGCCTGACTACCGTTTCTACCGCCGCGCGCATCTCGGAAGAGCGCGTGGGCGAGATGGGATCATGGCGCGGAGACGGTCTGGCGCTGGCAAGGCAATTTG
Organism: uncultured Occallatibacter sp.; assembly: GCA_964450895.1. Classification (GTDB taxonomy): domain Bacteria; phylum Acidobacteriota; class Terriglobia; order Terriglobales; family Acidobacteriaceae; genus Telmatobacter. Next base: position 42,348 of record CAYVGW010000002.1, read on the forward strand.
ACGAACTGATTCCGCAGATGCGCGCGCGCCATCGGATTCATCTGCGCTGGAGCCCAAACTTCGAGCCGGTCGATGCCATTCTCGATCAGTTGCTCCAACTGAAGAGCATCGCCAATCTCGTTTTCAACGACGACATGCCCGGCCAGCGCCAGTTCCGCGACATCGAGGCGCTGCTCAAGCAGCACTCCGCTCGCCAGGGAATCTCGATCGAGGCGGCGCGGCAGCGCATGCAAGAGCGCATCGAGAAGGCCGGCAAAGTGAACAACCGCATGGCGGTCAAGGCGCGCGTAGCCGGCAGGATTCCTCTCGGCAGCCACGACGACACCACCGTCGAGCACGTGATCGAAGCCTTCGAGTCCGGCGCCACCCTGAGCGAAATGCCGTGCTCCATTGAGGCCGCGCGCAAGGCCAAAGAACTGGGCATGATGGTCTGCATGGGCGCGCCCAACTACTATCGCGGCGGCTCGCACTGCGGAAATCTTTCCTGCCACGACGCGATGGCGGAAAACCTGGTGGACATCATTTGCAGCGACTACCATTTTCCGTCGATGCTGGCCTGCGCGATCCGCATGGTGGAAGAAGGCATGACGCTTCCCGCAGCCATCAATCTATTTACTCTGAATCCAGCAACGCACCTGGGGTTTGATGACTCTATCGGCAGCATCGAATTGGGCAAGCAGGCGGACCTGGTCGCCTTTCATCCGCACAAGGGGTACGGTGATGTTGCCCGCGTCTGGGTCGGCGGCCAGGAACGCTATTCATCGCTCAAGAATCGGCCTTCGCCGCAGGCAGGAATGCAAGAGTCGCTTCAGCGGGAAGAAGATGCCGTGCCTGCTGGCTAATAGCAGCAGGCGCTGCCCAGGCATGGAAGGATTTCTCCTGCCGCTATTGAGTCCTGGGTGCCCCACCCTCGCCGCGTTCTTGTTTTGGCGGCTAGGGTGGGATTCATGTCGCCTCTACATCAATAGGAGAAATACTTCAGCAGATTCGCCTTCCGAAAATCTGTCAATCTCATATAGTCCAACTGAATGACAGGAAAGGAAAATACAAATATGTTCGTAAAAAAAGCTTTTGTGGCCCTCGCCACTGTTCTGGCCTGCTCCACGCTGACCCGCGCCGAAGTAACGGATCTGTCTTGTATCCAGACAGCCCCCACGGAATACAGGCTCTCGTATTCCCTTACCGGCGGCTCTCACAAAGTAGTAATCTTCGCCAGCACGGATCCCGCCGGGGTGAAAGGACTGCAACCGGTTCTAAAGACATCGGAAACGAATGTGACTGTACATGCGGGAGCGGCGGAGGAGCGCGTGTATTTCTTTCTCAAGCCGGATCACGGCAGGCAGCGGGAAGTCTCGATACGGCGGCTCCCGCTGGAAGGAAGCCCCAACTTCCGCGACTTGGGCGGCTATGAGACAACGGATGGATACTTTGTCCGTTGGGGGGTGATTTACCGGTCTGGAGCACTCAACAAGCTGACCGCGCGGGATTTCACTTATCTAAGCCAAGTAGGCATTCATGTGATCTGCGACTTTCGCACCCCGCAGGAGAATGCAACCGCTCCAGAGACATGGATACCCGGAGTGGATGTTGAACACATCAGCTTGCCGATTCCACCACGAGCCAACAAGGATGCAAAGACAACGCCTCAAGCATTTCTTGCCTCCAATCCCAGCCTTGAAGATATCAGGGATTGGATGACAATCAACTATGACAGTCTGGCTTTCTCAACCGCCAATCAGTATCAGAAGCTGTTCGCGCAACTGGAAGAAGAGCACCTTCCGCTGCTTTATCACTGCGCGGCAGGAAAAGATCGGACCGGTGTATTCAGCGCATTTCTTCTTCTCATTCTCGGAGTGCCTGAGAAGACAGTGCTTGCCGATTATGTGTTGACCAACACCTACCTGCAGATACCGCTGCCGCTCGATGCGAAGTCGAATGCGAAAAAGGATACGAGCCAGAAGGCTGCACCCAGCATCGCTCCCATGCACGGGCAACTCACGCAAGAACAATGGCAGGTGACGATGGTCTCCGATCCTGAATACCTGAAAGGAATGCTCCGTCATATCGAGCAGAAATACGGATCGTTTGGCAATTACAGGCGCGCTGTTCTCGGTCTTTCTGACCGGGACGTAGAGAGACTTCGCGCACGGCTACTGGAAAAATGAGCAGAGGCGAACGCATGAAGACTTTTGCAGATCGATTTAGAGAGGGCGCCGCACGGCGGTCGCCCTTTTGCCTTGGCCTTGATCCCTCTGAAGGTGCATTGATGTCATGGGGATTGCCCAACAGCCCGGACGGCCTGAAGAAGTTTGCCGAGCGTTACGTCGAGTGGTCTTCGGAGATGGTTCTCATTGTCAAGCCGCAGTCGGCCTTCTTTGAACGCTTCGGCTCTGTTGGAGCTGCCGTATTGGAAGAGACTATCCGCGAGTTGAGGCGGCGCAATGTATTGGTTTTGATCGATGCCAAGCGCGGTGATATTGGCACAACCATGCACGGCTATGCGGAGGCATATTTCAACGACGCGAGTTTGTTGCGAGCGGACGCCGTAACAGCCAACCCATTCCTTGGCTTTGAAAGCCTCGCGCCCCTGATTGAAAAAGCGGTTTCGGCAAGCGGCCATGTCTTCGTCGTTGTTGCATCCTCGAATGAGGAAGGCATCCGGATACAGAATGCGCGTCTGGAGAATGGCCGGCGAACCTATCAACACCTCGGCGATGAGATCGTAAACTACAATGCGCGAAGGTTCGGCGCGGGAGCCGTTGGAGCGGTAATAGGAGCCACCAGAAATGACCTTGATCCTCGCTGGCTGGAGGATCTCGGATCAACCTTGCTGCTGATGCCTGGAATCGGCGCTCAGGGAGCATCGATTGAGAGATTTGCAAGGCATCCGAATCGCAGGAGCATCATTCCGTCTTCCTCTCGTGCGATTGCGCAGGCAGGTCCGGATCGTGCGGATTTTCAATCATCATTGAAGATTGCAACCGAGCAAGCGGCGAAGCTGTGGAGTGATTGATTCGGGAGAAACCTTGAATACGAGAGGCAAATACAAATAACTGTCATTTTCAAAGAGGAAGAAGTCTTGAGCTCTGCATTGCAAGCGCCACGCGATGAAGCCGGGGAAATTCCCGCCTTGGTGGAACCGCGCATCCATGCCGGTGTCTCCCATGCATGGCGCGCGCTGCGGCATCGCAACTTCAGGCTTTTCTTTGGCGGGCAAAGCATCTCGTTGATTGGCTCGTGGATGACGCTGGTGGCCACTCGCTGGCTGGTTTACCGCCTTACGGGGTCGGCGCTGCTGTTGGGAACGGTCGGCTTCGTGGGGCAGATTCCATCCTTTTTGCTTGCGCCTTTTGCGGGTGTTTGGATGGATCGGCTCGACCGCCGAAAGGTGCTGCTGTGGACGCAAACCTTCTCCATGATCCAGTCGCTGCTGCTGGCGGCCATGACGCTGTCGGGACGAATCACCATCCCTTGGCTGCTGGTTCTCAGCGCCATGCAGGGCATCATCAATGCATTCGATATGCCGGGCCGCCAGGCCTTCATGGTGGAGATGCTGGAAGACCGTCGCGACTTGAGCAACGCCATCGCCATCAATTCGTCGATGGTGAACGCGACGCGGCTGATCGGCCCGTCGCTGGCCGGTCTCTTGATTGCCGCCACCAGCGAGGGATGGTGCTTCCTGATTGATGGCTGCAGCTTTATGGCTGTGATCGCATCCCTGTATGCGATGCGTCTGCCTGTCTCTACGGTGAAGCGAATGCCTGCATCCACGCTTACTGCGCTCAAGGTGGGCTGGACGTATGTCTCGGAGTCCATGCCGATTCGCACGATCCTTCTGCTCTTTGCCTTGATCAGCTTGATGGGTATGCCGTTTGTGGTGTTGATGCCCATCTTCGCGGTCGAGGTTCTGCATGGCGGTCCAAATACGCTGGGCTTTCTGATGGGCGCTTTGGGGATTGGCGCACTGGCGTCGGCCTTGTCATTGGCGGCGCGCAAGAGCGTCGTGGGGCTGGTCAAAATGATTCCCATCTCAGCAGCCATCTTTGGACTCGGATTGATTGGCTTCGGGCTTTCGCGCGCCTTCTGGCTCTCGATGATCATGGCGCTGGTGGCGGGCATCGGCATGATGCAAGGCATGGCTGCCAGCAACACCATCATCCAGACCATTGTGAGTGAAGACAAGCGCGGGCGCGTGATGAGCTACTATGCAATGGCGCTGGTTGGCATGGCGCCATTCGGCAGTCTGCTCGCTGGAACCATGGCGCACTCCATCGGGGCGCCACGGACGGTGATTGCAAGCGGAGTTGTCATACTGCTGGGCGGAGCATGGTTCGCGATGCATTTGCCGGCCGTGAAACGGGCCATCTGCCCGATCTATCGCAAGATGGGCATTTTGCCCGCGGAACAAAGAACATGGAAGACCAAACTTTCGTGACTTGAACGGCTGGCATCCTTCGTTCTCCGCTCGACGAGAAAACAGAAGAATCGCTAGGGGTAGGCAGCCCACATCTCAATCCACCACCAAAGGTGGGTGCCCCAGGTCTCGATTTTGAGACCTGGGATCGACTAAGCCATCCCGCCGCGCTCAAGTCCAGAATGACTCGGTCTCTGCGCTCCCTTCGACTCCTGTCAGGTAATGCCGGAAGCTGGACACGGCCAGTCATCCGATATCTCCACCAGTTCGCATTTCACAGGATTCCTATGCATATAGCGTAGCTTCTCGGTGGTTTTCTCTCGGTTATGCACATTGAAATCGTAGTACCGAGCCTGCCGGAATGGACGCTCCCGGCATTGCAGGGAATCTGATAACTTCAAAGCCTGAATCGCCTTGGAAAGCAGGCTTTCTTCGGATCGCTGACCAGCAGATGAACGTGTTCCGGACCGGAAACAGAGAGCGGATGTAATGTTGATTCCAGAAAATCTGCCATGGCAAGTACATCTCAGTTTCTTCATTTCAAGATGGGCAAGCCGGGAGTTTATACCTCCAACTCCCGGTAACAGTTTTCTCGCGTCTGAAACATGATTCCAGATCGAGCGCGGTACTCGGAAAAACCCCGCCCATGGTCCCAAACGCCGATAATTGCGGCCATGGCGCCCAGTAAATGCACTTACTGCACGAAAGTTGTAATACTCTCCGCCGGCAATTGGGCGGTAAACTGGTTATTGCTCACCGTGACGGCGCTCAACGGCGAAACAGTGGCCGTGGCCGTGGTCTGGTAGGGCGTCATCGATGTGACGGACTGATTCTCAATCTGAATTGGCAAGGCAACTGCGGATGCGTTGGAGTTGATAGCCACGATCACCTGATGCCCGCTGCCGCCGTAGGCCGAGAGATAGACGCCGCTCACTGGAGACGCAGTGGCGTTGTAGCGCTGATAGCCTGGACGGATGAAACGCGCGAACTGGGCCATGGCATAGCCGAAGTAGGTAACGTTGTAGTTAGAATCCACCAAGCCCGTCGTTGTGCCAGTGGAGGAAGAGTTAGCCGCCCACCAATACACATAGGCGTTGTATTGGCCCACGGTCATTGAGTTGTGAAGCTCCTCGGCCATCGCCAATCCATCGGTGATCGACGTGCTTTGTCCATTCGAGACAGCGCTCAGATAGTGCTCAGTCACCCACACATCCTTGCCCTTGTTCACGGCGTTGGTGTAGTAGTACGGCGAGGAGCCATATAAGTGGCCGCCGATGATGGAGATTTTGCCCACCGCGCTCGTGTCGTTCAGAGCTGGATCGGACATTGCGGAGTTGAAATAGAACGACTCCGGCATCATCAGCTTGGTAGTCAGCACCGAGGCATTCTGCGCCACCCACGTATCCATCTGCGCCGCCGACCACAGGCAGGATTCGTAGCAATCCTTACCATTGGGGCCTTCGTCGGTGCCGTCGGGATCGCAGGGATTCCAATCCGGTTCATTTTGCATGGAGATGTCAGTGTTGACGTAAGCAGCATACATAGAGTCGTCATCATCGATGAGAATTCCGTCATCGCCGTAGAAATTGTGGTTCACGCCCGCTCGAGTCCATGGCCAGGTTAGGGATGTCGCCGTGTAGATGTATGTGGAGGCATAATCGATGCAGCCCATCCAATAGAAGGTGCTGTTGCTTGCCGACAGTCTCGCAGTTCCCGAGCTAAGCGTCGCTGTTCCGAACGAGGCCGATTCCTGATAAAAAGTCACCGTGCCAGCGGCTGCGGACGGCGAAACTGTCGCGGTCAGCGTGAAGCTGACGCCCGCCGTAACGCTGGTGGTGGAAGACGCAAGCGTTGTGGCGGATGAGGCCGGAGTCGTCGAAGTCGTCGAGTCCCCTGAGCCGCCGCCACATCCGGACGGCGCTCCAAATGTGATCAACAACCGGGAAAATGAACAAACTGGAAATAATCGGAATAGTGAAAAATGAATCATCGTATCTCCAAATAATCTTGAGAATGAAACCATTATGTTTCCGCGTTCCTGCAAACCGCGTGGAGATGCGTTCCCGCATCATTTCCTGGGCGGCAATCCCTTTTGGCGATCCTTTTGGTCGAGTTCGAGTACAATCTGGCGCTCTCGGCGGCAGTCCTGCAAACGGTGCTGTCTTTGGTAAATCAAAGCGAGTTGCACATGCGCCTGCTGAAAATCAGGCCACTTTTGTGCAATGGGTTCCAGATACCGCAGCGCCGCGTCTAGTTCTCCCATGGCAGCTTTCAGCGCCCCCATCTGGTAGAGGGCTTTCACCGAGTCGGGACGCAGGCTGAGAGCCTTTTCAAGATAGGGCGCGGCGGCTTGCAATTGGCCGTCATGCCGCAGTGTCCCGCCAAGATAGAGGTTGGCGTCGAAGTCATTGAGATCGGCTTCGAGCGCGCGTTGCAACGCAACCTTCGCCGCGACGTAATCCTCATCCTCCAGCAGCGCCCGCCCCAGCATGGACCAGCCCAGCGGAAGGTTCGGAGTGCGATCCACCGCCTTGCGCAGTGTTGCAACAGCCGCATGATGGTCGCCGGCGGCGAGTTGCATGGCGCCCATCAGCAAATCAGCTTCTCCTGAATTTTCGTCTTTCAAGATCGGATCGATGACTGTAGCGCCTTTCTCCTTCTCGCCGGCGGAGATCAACGCCAGCCCCAGGAGATAGATCACGGCACGGTCGCTGGGGTCTTTCTGATAAACAGGTTCCAATAAACGGATGGCCTCTGGATATTTTTCAAGCCGGTTATAGCAATCGGCCAGAAGAAGCATGGGCTGCCCTTTTTCCGGATGCGCCTTGAGGACCGCCTCCAACTGAACGGCCGCCAGTTCGAAATGGCCTTGCTTATACCAAAGAATGGCGAGATCGGTTTCAGCAATGGAGTTTCCCGGCGAGAGTTTGAGAGCCTGTTGATACTGGGATACCGCTTCATTGGAACGGCCGGCATGAGCGAGGGCAACACCGAGATTGAGATGACCCTCCACCAGGTCCGGCTGCTGCTTGAGCAGTTGCTGGTAGAGGCCGATGGCGCGCGGAAGATCGCCCGCCTGGCGTGCGCTTTCTGCCAGACGGAACAACTCCTCGGCGGAGGGCGTCTGCGCGGCCATAGCGGCAAATTCCGTCAGGAGCACGGCGCAGGCGAAGAAGCCCCAGGTCAAGCGGCAAAACCATTTCTTATTTGGCAGCAGCCCGCTTCTGGTCATGGCCCTCCTCCTCTTGAATGATCGTAAGAATCTGATCCGCTTTGACGTGAAGCAGGTACTGCTTCTGTCCAGAAGGCCAGACAATATCGATCCGGTCGGCCACCGCCGCATCGCCCAAGCCAAAATGAACGCGCTTGTCGCTGGAAGAGTTATATCCAACGGCAGTGCTGGCATGATTGTATTGCACGCCGCGGGCGGTGGTGATCTTGATCTTTGCGCCCAGTCCGTCGCGGTTGTCCCGCTTGCCCATCAGCGCAATGATCAGCCAATGATTGACGTTTCTGGTGCGGTTCATCAGCAGTTGGGGCGGGCCGTTGAGAACCGCGACGGCAATATCGATCCGGCCATCGTTGTTGAAGTCGCCGAAGGCCGCGCCGCGGTGAGCGGCCGGGATGAGAAAGCTGGCGCCGGCCGTTCCGCTCACATCAGTAAACTTCATGCCGCCGCAGTTACGGAAGATCGAGTTGGACAGCGGAAAGGGCCGGTGTTCGATCTCCATGGCATTGTCCAGGATGGCAGCGTTGGCCGTGAACAGGTCTTTGCGCCCATCGTTGTCGAAGTCGTACGCGCCCACTCCCCATCCGGTCAAAGAGCGCGTCCATTGCGCCAGAAGAGAGGAGTTCGTGACATCCTCAAAGGAATCTCCTGTGTTCTGGTGCAGCACAAACGTGTCAGCGAACATGGAGGTCTGTAAGATATCCGGGCGCCCATCGTCATCCAGATCGCGAAACTCCGCGCCCATTCCAGCGACGGTCCCTCCATTGGCGTTGTAGGCCGCGCTCATCTCCCGGCCCACCTCGGAAAAAGTTCCATCGCCATTATTGTGGAAGAGAAAGTTGCGAAAGCTGTCGTTGGAGACGAAGATGTCGATGAAGCCGTCGTTGTCGTAGTCGGCAAAAGCCATGCCCATGCCCTTGCCGATGTGCTTGCCGATTCCCGATTCCTCGGTGACGTCGGTAAACGTGCCGTCGCCGTTGTTGCGATAGAGAAGATTCACCGTGCCGCGGAAGTCATGAGGCCGGCAGTATGCAGGCAGCCCCTGCAACAGGCAGGGCGGAGCGGTCCGGATGTCGTAGTCGATGTAGTTGGTGATAAAGAGATCAAGCAGGCCGTCGTTGTTATAGTCCAGCCAGCCTGCCGCCACCGACCACGTTTTTCCGTATTTCGGATGGATTCCGGTCACCCCGGCCTTGATCGTGACATCGGTAAAGGTGCCGTCGCCATTGTTGCGCAGAAGCTGGTTGTAGTTGACGCCGCAAATATAAAGATCCGTATTGCCATCATTGTTGTAGTCGCCCGCCGCGACGCCCATGCAGTAGCCCCGGCCCTTAACGCCGGCCGCCAAGGTCACGTCGGTAAAGGTGCCATCACCATTGTTGCGGTAGAGGCGGTTGTAATACTTGGGATCATCCTTTTCCAGCGACGGTATCGCTGCGCCGTTGGGAAAGAACAGATCCAGCAGGCCATCGTTGTTGTAATCGAAGGCAGCCACGCCTCCGGTCATGGTTTCGATGGAGTAGCGGCGAGGAGTGACGCTGTTGTGCAGCACAAAATCAATTCCCGCGCGGCCAAGGGCGTCTTCAAATTCGATCGGCGGGATGTTGGAAGAGGCTTCAGTAGAAAAGACGCGCTTCAGAGCCGCGGCAGACCCGCGATTCATGGCGAAAGCTCCCGCAAGCGAATTCAGAAATTGACGGCGTGTCCAGCTCATGGCTATGGATTTACCTTCTTGCCCGGAAAAGGTTCCCGGATGGTGAAAAACTGATCCGCCTTCACATTGCGGATAACTTGCTTTGTGCCGCGCGGCCATTGGATTTCAATGGACTGGATGCTGGTTTCATCTCCCAGCCCGAAATGCACGCGCTTGTCGGTGGAACTCATCAGCCCAACGCTGACCGATACGTGGTTGTACAAAACGCGGCCCGATTGTGTAGTCAGTTTTACACTGGCGCCGATTGCGTCCCGCGCGCTATAGGTGCCAATGAGATTCAGCCAAATCCAGTGCTTGCCGTTGTCCGCGGAGTTGATCAGAATGCGCGGCGGCTCATTCAGCGAGGTAACCACAATATCCGGAAAGCCATCATTGTTCAAATCGCCGAAGGCCGAGCCGCGCTGATATCCCACGTGGAGAAAGTCCTTGCCCATCTCCTCGGAAACATCCACAAAGCTCCGGCCATTGATGTTCTCAAAGATCGTGTCATGCTGTTTTCCATTGACGCCCTTATTGTCGAAGTGGCCGTTCGCGGAGTACAGATCCTTCCATCCGTCGTTGTTATAGTCGATAAAACCGCCGCTCCATCCGGAATAGTTGGCGCTCAGCCTGCGCAGCCCGGAGCTTCCCGATACATATTGAAAAGAGTCGCCCTGATTTTGAAACAACTCCCAAACTTGCCCCCGCAGATCGCTCGTGAATATATCGACCTTTCCGTCGTTGTCATAATCATTTGCGTCGGATCCCATTGAGGAGGCCGAGTTGCCATCCTCGTCATAGGCCACTTCCCGCGTTCAAATCGCCGAAGGCCGAGCCGCGCTGATATCCCACGTGGAGAAAGTCCTTGCCCATCTCCTCGGAAACATCCACAAAGCTCCGGCCATTGATGTTCTCAAAGATCGTGTCATGCTGTTTTCCATTGACGCCCTTATTGTCGAAGTGGCCGTTCGCGGAGTACAGATCCTTCCATCCGTCGTTGTTATAGTCGATAAAACCGCCGCTCCATCCGGAATAGTTGGCGCTCAGCCTGCGCAGCCCGGAGCTTCCCGATACATATTGAAAAGAGTCGCCCTGATTTTGAAACAACTCCCAAACTTGCCCCCGCAGATCGCTCGTGAATATATCGACCTTTCCGTCGTTGTCATAATCATTTGCGTCGGATCCCATTGAGGAGGCCGAGTTGCCATCCTCGTCATAGGCCACTTCCCGCTGCACCGCCTGCTCCTCAAAGGTACCATTTCCATTGTTGATGAACAGGAAGTTCGGATCAGTGTCATTGGCGACAAACACATCCATCCAGCCGTCCTGATTGAAGTCAGCTAGGGAAATTCCCATCCCCTTGCCCAAGGATTTGCTGATTCCGGAGATTTCCGTCACCTCTTGAAATTTCCCGTTGCCCAGGTTGCGGTACAAGATGTTCGAGACGCTCGGATAGCGCTTTGGACTGCAGTAAACCGGTTCCGATCCCATCAGGCATTGAATATCCGTTTCCGGCGTCCAATAGGTGTAGTTGGTAACCCAGAGATCCAGCAGGCCATCGTGATCGTAATCGAACCAGGCGGCGCCGACACTGATCAGGTTGGCCGGCTTGATGAGGCCCGATTGAGCCGTCACATCCGTGAATGTGCCATCCCCGTTGTTGTGGTACAGCGTATTGGGCCCCGCGTTGGCAATGAAGATGTCCTCGTATCCGTCGTTATCGTAATCGCCGATGGCCACGCCAAAGCTGAAGCCGAGATTGGCCCCGGTGAGGCCGGCCTTCTCCGTAACATCTTCGAAAGCGCCATCTCCCTTGTTGCGGTACAACCGGTTGTAATAGGATGCGTCGCTCTTTTTCATGCTGGGCATTTGCGCGCCGTTGGTGAAGAAGATGTCCATTTTGCCGTCGTTGTCATAGTCGAAGATGGCCACGCCGCCGCACATGGTCTGCGGAAAATACTCCCGGTCCTCAAGGCCGTTTTTGGTGATATAGCTGATCTTCGACTTAGGCGCTGCGTCCGCGAAGCGCGGGCGCTTGTCCGCGCTTTGCGGCTTCTGTTCCTGCGCCCAGCCGCCTGTCGCGCTGGTCATGGCAAAAAACAGAAGCGCACTCGGAATGAGATTCCGAAGGCACAGCAGTTGCATCGCCGGGACTCTATTCAATGACAGCACCTTTCACACGTCCTCTATTCATGCGCACTCCAGCCAAGCTGTCCATGCCACGCAACTCACTCTGCCGGTTACTTGGCGGGTTCACTCTTGTAGGTCAACTTGTCCAGCTCTTCTTTCGTTCGCGTCGCGTCTTCCTTGCGTCCCGCCGCTGCATAGGCTCGCATCAACTCCCACAGCACGCGGCTCTCGGCAGGAGCCAGTTTCCGGGCCGTCTCAAGCTGAGTGATCGCAGAAGAATTGTCCCCCGAGGCTCGCAGGATTTTCCCCTTCAGCAGATACGCTGCCGCGCTGGCGGAATCACGTATCAAAACCTCATCGATGTGAGCCAGTGCTTTGTCGAATTGTCCCTGATCCAGATAGTAATCCGCCAGCGACAAGCGTGGCTCGGTATTCGATGGAGAAAGTTCGAGAGCCTTCTGCATCTCGGCGATTCCCTCAGCATCATGATCTTCAAGCAGCATCTGCCCATATTGAAAGTGCAATCCCTGCTCGCCGGGATATTGTTTCAGCAATTGCAGTAGAATCTTCTTCGCTTCGTCGCGGCGCTGCTCGAAGCGCGCAAAGACGGCCGCGCCCGTCTGCCGCGCCAGTTCCAGGCGATCTGCCGGCGTCTCCTCCGGCAGCAGAGCGTACCCAAGCGCGCTCAACCCCAGAGGCACTTCCAGCGGCACGTCTACATGAATCCGTCCCTCATCGCCGTCCTTCAACTGATAGAGCAAAGCCGCGCTATCGCGAAAGCGCTCCTCGCGCGTGAACAGGAGAGCCGAGTAGTAATAGGCAGGGCCGGCCAGTTCCTTGCTGCCTTGCAGGCCCGCAGCGAGCGCACGATCTATATCCTCGCGCGCATGCACATACTCGTGGAGTTTATAGTCGCTCATGCCCACCAGCGCCCAACCAGCGCCCTTCTGCGGATTGCGAGCCAGGTAATGACGCAGCAGGTCGCGCGCCTCGCGATAATTTTCTTGTTCGTAGTAGATAGCGCCTAGATACCACAGGCCCTCATCCCAGCCAGGCCGCATCTTCAGTCCTTGCTGGAAGAGTAGGATCGCATCAGCGTCGCGGCTCTCTTTCCATGCCTGCATGGCATCAGCCGCTATCTTGTCAAAAGATTGAGCGCTTGCCGCGACACCGCTGGTGGCATGCGCTGGCTGGGCATGAGCCTGCGCTGGCGATGCCAGCACGCCCAACGATATGGCACATGATGCAAGGACCGCAATCATCGGGGGCGTCCCTCCTGATTCCGAACCAGGCTGGCCGGATCCTCGGCCGCCGGCTGGCCCCCTTCCTTTTTCTGCAAGGCTTCAAAGGCCGCTTCCTCGCGGTCGGCATCTTGTTTGCGGCCCAGTTTTCGATAGACCCTGGCAAGCTGAAAGCGCACGATGGAGGCCGCAGGAGAGAGTTCTTTGGCCTTCTCCAGTTCTGCGGCGCTGCCGGCCCACTGCTGCCGCTCCAGCAGAACGCGCCCCAGGGCAAAATGACTCCGCGCATTGCCGGGTTCCAGCGTCACCGCCTTACGGGCCAGTTCCAGAGCCTCATCGTTCCGTCCGGCCTCGGCGTAAAGCAGCGCCAATTGGATCATCGGAGCCGTGGCTTGCGGCGAGACGTGCAACTCTTTGCCATATTCTTCCATCGCCGCCGCGTCGTCTTTCATCGCTTCCGCCACAAAGCCCCGGAGAAAGTGTACATTCGGCTGATCGCCGTAGCGGCTTGCAAGGCGGTCGAGATACTCTTTGGAACGATCCATTTTGGAGGCCGAAAACCAGGCCGCCGCCGAGCCGGCAAGCCAGACCATCTCGCGCTTCTCCGGCGGATAATCCTCGGGCACATTCTTCATCCGCAACCACGCCAGGCCCATCGCTTCGTTCAGTGAGGGGTCCGGCCCATGGGCGTACACTTTGCTGTTCAGTTGGTAAAGAGCTTCAAAGAAGCGTCCATCCTGTGTAAGCAACTCGGCCCAGCGAAAGCCGGCCACATCCGCCAGGGACGCATCACCGGGCCTGCCAGCCGCTTGCCACTTGCGCAGATACCCTCGCGCCGCATCATAGTCTCGCATCTCGTACGCGCAGAGGCCAAGAAAGCCGTAGGCTGGAGCCATCTTCTTGTCAAATGCAAGGGCATGCTCGAAGGCTGCGCGTGCTTCCGGGTAAAGATTCTGATCGTAGTCGATGCTTCCCAGCCACCACCAGCCTTCGCTCCAGGCGGGATGCATTTCGACAGCTTTTTTATAAAGTTGGACTGCTTCAGGAAGCCGGTCAGCCAGTCGTGCATCCTCTGCCTGCTGGGCAAGTTTCTGGAAGGGCGCGGCGCTCGGTGCGGCATGAACCACCAATGCACCCACCAACAGGATTGCAATTGCCCATCTTTTCACTGCGGCACCTGAACCTTTTATAGGCTGATTATTCAATGGGTGGCCCGCAAGGGCCACCCATGAGTAAAGAGAAGCCGGTGGCTAGAACCAGTACCGGGCTTCCAGTTGGACGGTACGGTGTCCCAAACGCTGCGTGGCAACACCGAAGTTGGTGGAATTGCTCGACAGAGTGCCGCCCTGCGTCGTGATAGTAGGGTTAGCGCCGTTTGTTGTAGATGTTGTCTGTCCATTGAACTGCAGGATCAGGTTTGCATCCCCCGAGTTGAAGGACCACAGTGGATGATTAAGAAAGTTGAAGGCCTGGAACTTGAACTGTAGATTCTGACGCTCATTGATCTTGATCGTCTTCATCAAGCCCAGATCGGAGTTGAAGAATGCGGGACCGGGGAAGTAGCCGGGGTGCGAACTGCCCAGGCCAGAGGTGGTCGGCGCAAAGCATGCGGAGTTGAGGAAGCGTCGGCCTCCCCATGGCATGCTGCTGCTTACCGGGACATTCTGATGCACTTTCGGATTGCAAATGATCGTGGGGAAGATCGTCGCTTGACTGCCCCCGATCAGAGCTTCGACATCGTGTGTCGTGGTGATGGTGGTTGTGGTAGTGTTTGGAGTCACGGTTGTGTTCGTATCCACAATCTGGTCCTGTCCATATTGGTAGGCGAAGTTGATTCCGCCGCCCGAATTGGCAATCAGATTGACGCCGCTGGACCACTGGGTGACTCCAGAGAGCTGCCAGCCGTTGACGGCCCGGTCCACGATGCCGTTCTTCATCGGTATCCGCGGTTCGGTCAGCGTGTAGGATGCGTTGAAGGTGAACTTGCGGTTGTAGGGTGAAACACCCCAGTACTCGCTGTCTCCACGGTCAGGCAGGCTCGAGTAGCTGCCGCCATTGGCGACGGCGGCGTTGGAGTAGGACTTCGACCAGGTGAAGTTGGTCAGCAGATAAAGGATGTTACCAGAACGGTGAGCGCTGACCTGCAGGCCATCGTACTGCGTTTTGCCGGCGACAATGGACTCGTTGATTGCCGCATAATTGACGCGTGGACGCCAGTAGACGCCATTCGAGTCGTGTCCGAGGTTCCAGTCGCAGGTGCTGCCGCCAGGCGTAGAGAGGCACTTGATCTCTTCCGCCTGCGAGATTCTGCCAACCTGGGGCGCGTTGATGTCCGCCTGATACTGGTTGCCATCGCCGTAATTGCCCACGTACGAGGCCTCGAGCATGAACTTCAAGGGCAGTGTCTGGTCGATCTGCATGTTATAGGTGACAACGTGCGGCTGCTGATCCTCATGCGGATCAATTGTGGAAACCGCCTGCAAGCCCGGAGCAATACCGGCCGGAATCACATGAGCGGCATCCGACGCCAGATAGGAATTTTGCGGGCCTAGCGTTTCGTACACCGGGCATTGCCAGGACGGGCAGTCAAAATTGGCCGCGCCAAAGGCTGTCATCTCGGCCCCGGTGTACTGGTCGTTGACGATCTTGTCGTAAGCGTAGAAGGTGCCGAAGCCGCCGCGAACGATGGTCTTACCCTTGCCAAACAAATCGTAGGCGAGGCCAAAACGAGGCGAGTAGAAGAGGAAGCGCGCCTTGACGCCCGACTTGGGAATGGTTGGATCCTGCCCATGCCAGGAGACGCCGGTGTGCTGGTTCAATGCGGCCGGTTGGTTGTTGTACAGGCTCTCGTTCCAGATTGCAAGGCCGGTATTGTTGGTGGTGGCAGGCTTGCCCATGTGGTCCAGGCGCACGCCCAGATCCAGCGTCAGGCGGCGGGTGACCTTCCAGTGATCGTTGCCATAGAAGCGCAACTGCTGCGCCACATTGCCGATGATGGGCGTATCCTGCTGTTCCGCATAGTCGTTGCCAACAATTCCCATCAGAACCGTGGCATAAGAGTTGCCCACATCCTGGCCCCATCCCTGCGGCACGGTCAACAAGCCGCCGAAGTTGCCGTAGTTGTCCTGCTTGTTGAGGATGTACTCGTAGTAGGCGCCGGCCTTGAGCGTATGCGCGCCGACCACCTTGGTGATATTCTCCTTGCCGCTGGGCATCAGCTTGTCGGCCTTCATCCCCAGTGGCTTGCGCACGTACCATCCGCCTGGCCCCAGGCTGGGGAAATTGGACGACCAGTTGGTGAGGGAGGGCGTCAGATCCATCCCAAAGACCGTCTCCGGAAGCCCCATTGCGGAACGGCTGACCTTGGAGGGATCCTCCGGCTTGTTGGGCATGGTCACCTTCGTCCAGGTAACGGTTGTTTCACTTGTCAGCGTGGGTGAAAAAACGCGCGTCAGGGCAACCGCAAGGTCGTCGGCGGTGTTCGCCGCCACGTCGACGGTAGGGGCGGGAATGACTTCATCGCCAGTGCTCTGGCCCCAGACGCCCATCGGGTTGTTGGCAAGTTCACGCGACTCGCTCGAACGTATGTAGAGCTTGGTGTTGTCGCTGATAGCCCAGTCAAGAGTGGCGACATTCTGCCACTGGTTCTGATCCGGCGTCATCTGATGCATGTAGTTCCAGCCGCTGTGCGTTGCTGGATCGACATTGGGTTGCGCTCCTGCGAAATAGGCCTTCAGCATAGCCTGGCCGCCGGCGTTGATGCAGGCGGGGTTCAACACTCCGGCCGCGGCCGCTTGATCTTGTGTGGCGTTTGCCGGCACGGTGGTGATCGAACAGCCGGTGCGGTAGGGGGCATACGACTGGCCGCTGTTGAAAGAGGGTACGTTATTGGCAACCCACTGAGTAGGAGCCCACCAGGGGTGGCCAACATTCGGATTGAGGTTGCCTACAGCCCGGAGGTTAGGATTGCTTGCCGGCGAGAAGTCACCGCTCAACATGGCGGTGGTGGGCACAACCGCTTCCATTACGCCCGGGGCCAGCCGCTGACGGTACTCCTCAAAACCATCGAAGAAGAATACCTTGTTCTTCAGCTTGTTGAATTTCCCGACAGCCAGTGGCCCGGAGAACTGCGCGCCCGGATAGTACTGGAAGGTGTTCAGAATGGGCAGATTGTTCAGTTTGACTTTGGACTCGACGGAATTCAACGAAGAGTTCTGGGCATAGAAGTGGACCTGCCCATGGTATTGAGTGCCGCCACGCTTGGTTTCCACATTCACGACCACCGGACCATGGTCGTACTCGGCTGAGAAACTGGAGGAAAGCACCTTCAGTTCGGAGATCATATCCATATTCGGGTTGATCGGAGTGTTGGCGCCCGGTGAACCGGGATCGAAGTCGTGGCCGCCGTCCATCGTTAGATCGACAGACTGGCCGTTGATCAAGGTTCCGCCCAAGCCAGCCGCGGTTCCCGATGCCGTGAACGAGTTCATGCCGATGATGCTGGAGGTCGCGGATGAATTCACGCCGCCGTTCGGCGCCAGCGAGGCTCCGCTCATCAGCTTGACCACTTCGGCTGCATTGCGCGAACCCATGGTCATGTCCTGCAAATCGCTGGCGGTGATGGTTTCGGATTTGGCGCCCGAATCTTCCTCGACGATGCCGCCTTTATCGGCGTACACGGTCACCGACTCTGTGACTGTCAACAGCGGCAGGGTGATATTGACTGATTTGGCGTCGTCGCTGGTCAGCACAACGTCCTTGACGGTAAAGCTGCCAAAGCCCTTTGCA
Organism: uncultured Occallatibacter sp.; assembly: GCA_964450895.1. Taxonomy (GTDB): domain Bacteria; phylum Acidobacteriota; class Terriglobia; order Terriglobales; family Acidobacteriaceae; genus Telmatobacter. The sequence continues at coordinate 59,843 of CAYVGW010000002.1, forward strand.
GTTGCAATGACAGTGTAAGTGCCGGCATGGAGCGCGGGCACGGAGAAAACGCCTTCTCGGGTCGTGACGGTTTTGCGTTCGTCACCCGAATCCTGGTTTTTCACCTTAACAGCGGCGCCCTGAACAATTGCTCCAGCCTGGTCCCGCACGGTGCCGGACAAAGTGGAAGTTGATTGTGCAAAGGAAGATACCGCCATCGCCAACCCAAGGGCCATCAGCCCAAGAATTCTCATGGTGTGTTTCATAAAGACTCATTGCCTCCAATAGGAGTGCATACGCCGTCTCCGGCGAACACATTCGGAAATTCTGATCTGGCCTTTTCGGCGCAGCAATGCAAAAAAACGCATGGCGCGCGTCGAAAAAGCAACATAAAGAACGTCACCGTTGCGGATTGTCATTCCGCCTGCGGGCGTCCCTCACCGGCCACTTTGACTAGCTGGCTTAGGTAGCACAGACCCTCCTGTGTTTGAGACGAATTATTTATAACACGCAGCACTCAGGAGTAGCAAGCGTTTACTGAAAAATTATTTGTTATTTATGAGAAGAAATTCTGGCTTGGCCGGACACCGCCTCCAAGCGACAGATCCCGGAGCCACCGCTGACGGTTTCAATACCCAGCTGCCGCCTGCAAGCGGAATTTCCATCGTCTTTGCAGAGAGCTTCAACCTTCCACCGTGCTGTGGCAGGCAAAAAAAGCGCATTCCGGCATATCTTGTGAACCATTGACGCAGGAACAGGCAAAAATCAGTCTCGGATTTTCCCGCGACGGAGGAGGGACCGCTGTAAGCTGCCAGATCGGGGCGAGTATAGTAAACGTTAACCCTGAACAGAATTACCCTAAGTGAGAAGCCATGCACTCCGGCCGGCCGTCAGCGGGGTAGGCGGATTGGCATCATGGCGCCGCCATAGTCTCCAGAATCTTGACGACGCGGTCTGCGGGAACCTGCTTCACCATCTGGCGGATTCCAGATGGCCACTGGACTTCGATCTCATCGACTACCTTGGCGGCGCCCAGCCCGAAATGCAGCGGCCCCGCGCTGGAGGACGCATAGCCGGCGGAATGGCTGACATGATCCCATTGTGTCAGCCCCCCCGCCGTTATCTTCACCTTTGCGCCAATTGCATCGCGATTGCTCTTTACGCCCGTGAGCGCCAGTTCTATCCAGTGATTGTTGCCGGGGCTATCGTTGATCCACAACTCCGCGGGCGCGCTGAGAGCCGTCACCACGATATCCAGCCTGCCATTCCGTTTGAAATCGCCGATCGCCGCGCCGCGGTGCCGTTTGGGCGGAAACGCCTCGAATCCTGCTTCCTTGGTCAACGCCTCCCATTTGCCATTGCCGAGGTTGCGGAAGACGCTGTTGTGCTGGTCAATCGCCTGCCTGCCGGCCAGGTTCGGCGAGGCCACATCGCCCCGCGAAACAAAAATATCCTTCCACCCATCGTTGTCGAAATCGCCGATATTCGGGCTGTATCCCGCCATCGGATTGCTCAGCGCCGTCATCCCGCTACGCGCGGTCACATCGGTAAACGTCCCATCCCGGTTGTTCTCGTAGAGCGGAAAGGTCTCGTTGGCCAGTGCGACAACCACCACGTCCGGCCATCCGTCGTTGTTCAAGTCGCGGAAATCCACCCCCATGCCGGAGATCAGGTTTCCGTGCTCCGGCAGGGCGACACCGCTCTCCAATGCCACTTCCTCGAATTTATTGTTGCCGAGATTGTGAAAGAGATAGTTGAACATCTTGTCGTTGGCGACAAAAATGTCAGGACGCCCATCGCCGTCGAAATCCGCCGCACCAACCCCCATGCCTCGACCGGGATACGCGCGGATGCCCGACGACGCGGAGATGTCATCAAAAACTCCGTTCCCCTTGTTCAAAAATAACTGGTTGGGGGTTTCTTTGTAGAACTTGGGATGACAGTACTCGGCTTTATCGCCTACATGGCAGTCAGGCTCCTTGTTTTGATCCCACTTGACGTAGTTGACGACAAACAGATCCAGAAGCCCGTCGTTATTGATGTCGACCCATGCCGCGCCCACCGACCACAGAGGGCCGAATTCCTTGTCCATCCGGGCCAGGCCGGATTTCTCCGTAACGTCGGTAAATGTTCCATCGCCGTTATTGTGGTAGAGCGTATTGCGATAGACCCCGGCAACAAAAATATCTTCGTATCCATCGTTGTCATAGTCCGCCACCGCGACCCCGATGTCGAATCCGCTGCCTTTCAGGCCGGCTTTTTCCGTCACGTCGGTAAACGTGCCATCGCCATTGTTGTGGAAGAGATGATTCCAGTATTTTGGACTGTCTTTTTGCAGCGTGGTGATGTCGGCGCCGTTGGTAAAAAAGATGTCGGGCAGCCCGTCGTTATCGTAGTCGAATACCGCCACGCCTCCGGCCATGGTTTCAGGAGCGTGGCGCTGGGGCGTCTCGCAACTGTCTAGAGTGAAGGGAATGGGGCGCGCGACAAAGTGAATTGCACTCTGCGCCGCCTGCGCGTGCAAGATCTTAGAGCAGAAACAGACCATCAAAATCACGTGCATCTGGAGCAGCAATAAGTATCCCGCGCGCGGCGGAATTCGCGCTCCCGGCGCGGCTGCCCGCTGCGCTATTGAGGCCGCTCCGTCCGCATCAAGCTGCTGAAAAACATCTCTCCGCTTCAATGGATCACCATGCGCCAGTTGCCCATTTCCCTTCCCAGATTCTCATGACCGGCGAAAATCGGACAAGTTGGATTCAAGACCACGCTGGCTGGTCATCCCAGCTTCCACTCCGAATCACTGCTTGTCTTCCGCAACCATCTGTTCCTTGTCTTTCTCCTGAAGCATATGAAAGAAGTTCTGCAGCGGCTGATAGGCTTCACGCGGCAGCATCAGCGTGTCAATCGCCAGGCTCCGCGTTAGATGCACGCTGTTGCCGCCCTTCTCGCTTTTGAAGTCGTAGACCAAAGGCCCGCCATCGATCTTTTGGTCGTCGGGCACGGTCAATACCCGCAAGCCCGCAGCAAAGTCGAAGGTGATGTCGTCGGATTTCAGGGTGGGATACTGGAAGTAGATCGCGTAGCTGCGCTCGCTAGCCGTAAAGAGATTTTGTTCCAAAGCGGTGAAGATGCCCGCGGGAAGGGAAAGTTTGCCGTTCGAGAGACTCCCCCAGCCGGGCAGCTTGACTTTGAACTCCGCCACCAGCGGTTCTGCTCCCGCCCAATCTGGATGATTCAACAGCTCAACGCTCGATTGACCGCCCATGGCGCGATGCGCTTCGTCCTCCAGGAACCATTTATGAGCGCCATCGTCTGCCGAGCGCTGCTCTTGTCGACGGCGCAAGGCCTCCAGTCCGGTGTACGTCACTTTCAGGGTGCCCTCCACATCGCCATTCGCCAATACATTCAGATGGGCAACCCGGTCCAATCGCGAGTCGGTGCTTTTGGGAAGCGGAATCGTAAGCCAGCTTGCGCCATCTTTTTCCAGGCGAAGCCCCTGAAGGCCCGTTACATCCCAGGGAAGCATCCCCATCGGAAGCAACGGAGTTCCCGGATCGCACAGAATCGGCTGGCCATTGAGTTTGACCTCAACCAGGCTGGCGGTCAACTGATCATTATCCATGGTGAAGGGGCGGAAGAAACGATCTCGGCGGTTCCCGGTCATCACGGCATGCGCTTCAAAGCCGGCATTGCGGACGAGAGCCAGAAAAAGCCAATCAAGCTGTAGTTGACTGCCGGTTCCAGCCTTCCAGATATCCAAGACATCTTTGGCTTGCGGGTTGTCGGCGTTCTTCATGCGTTGAACCCGGTTGTATAACTTCTGCAGCTTGACCTCCGGCGCGTCGCCGCTTGAGACCGTCTCCGCAACCGCCGGCTGCAGATTGCCCGACTTCGACAGAAATGCCGCCAGCTTCTGGAAACGTTCCTGGCCCATCCTTCTCCAGTACTTATCCGGTTCGCGCTCGACCGCCTGGGGAGAAAAGATGAAATCCATGCGCGACTTCACTTCCGACTCGGGCGGCGCCATCTCTTCGCGCGTGTATCCCCGGATGTTCTTGATTTCCAGCCGCGCAATGTGAAAGACGCCTTCGGCTACGGCAATGTCCCCATAGGTTGGAGAAGGAACGCCCGCCGGCATCCAGTTCCAGACTGGATAGATGAAGAGGTCGGGCTTGTACTGCAGCGAGAATTTGGCGGACTTCGTGAACAGATCGTCGGTAATCATCCAGCGCGTATAGGGAACCCAGTATTCCTTGTATGTGATGGAATAGTAGTACTCGATGATGCTGCCCACGGTCACACCGCTCAAAGGCATGGTCATTGCGCTAACCCACGCCCCGGATGGCCGTTCCACATCCTTCGAGATCGGGTTGCCGGTGAAAGCCGTAATGCTGCCATCCGGGTGGATGCAGCGCGCGCTGGCGCTCTCGACGGTCTCAATGCCCTTGAGATACGGAATCTGCACCTCCGCCTGTTTCAACCCTTCCGCGGTGAGAATCTTGATCCGGTAGTAGCCTTGTTCGACCGCGGCGATGCGAACGTTGTCGCGATCGATCTGCTTGTAGAGGATGATGGCCGGCGCGCCTGGCGCCTGCGGCTCGCTCGTCATCTTCAACTCATCCGGCGACACCGGACGGAACGCCAACTGGGCCTCAAGACTTCCCGTCGAGATCAGTACACTGGCGGCAAGCGCGGCCGTGCGGCAAAAAAACCTTAGACAAGTCATGGAAAATCCTCCCCTGCGCGTTGATAAAACCAGAAAGACTGCATTCCAAAGACAAAACATTTCTATTTCAGGCCTTATCATGGGGCGGTCAGCGTGAAGGACAATATCTGCACTTCACCGCCCAGCGCCTGCGTGGCATAGTTGAAGATGCCGTACCGGTAGCCCAAGAAAAATCGCCAGTCGGTATTCATTACAAATGGGGTTCCGATGGGTTGAAACGCCGTGCCGTCAATGCTGTAGGAAAACTGCCCAGAGTTGTTTGCGCCCGGCCGAATATCCGCCGAGACGCGCAGCCAAATTCTTTCGCCCAGAATCGGGGCGCTTGCCTCCTCGATCCCCGCACTGCTTGTCCGCCAATTCTTGTCCATCGTGAGATTGTTTTCCATCACCACGCGGTATGAGCCGCCCTCCCGCTTGACGCCTACCCACGCGGAGGAATCCCGGAGCAGCGCAAGGCCCGCCCGGTCGCCGTCCTTCATGCGGGAATAATCGAGCAGGATCGTAGCCGTGGACCGAGGCCCCAAAATGCGGTGTGTCAGCGTGTTTCTGGCGGTGTAGAAATCATCCGTTACAGCAGCCGTCTGGAGCCGAAGTCCATCCTTGAGTGACCACCGGGTGTTGTCCGGGTTGTGGTTCCATTCCCATTCGGCGCCGAGCGCGGGTCCACTGAACGTTTCCGTGCCCGTGTGCGCTTTCAGCGGATGTGGCGCCACCGGATACGGATAAGAGGCGCCCCAGGCGTTTCCGGTGATTTGCAGCTCCGGCCATCCGTCCGCGTTCCATCTCATGGGAGCCAGAACGGGAATCCGTCCGCCTGGATATGCATCCACAAATCCCATGTAGTACCAATCGCCATGCTCGGTTTGCACGATCCCTCCCTGGTGCGGCGATCCGCTGCCGGGTACCGGGCTGATCACGTCCACCGCCAGCCGACGCATCGCATAGGGGCCAAAGGGGCCGCTGGCCGATTTCAGAACGTACTCGCCGTTCGGCGGACGATCCGTGAAAATATAGTAATTTCCGTTGATCTTGTAGAAGCGCGATCCTTCTAGAACTCCGACACTGGCGGGAGCCCTGAATACCTCTTGGTGCTTGATCTCGGCAGTGCCGTCCGGGGAAAGCTGTGCAACATTGAGGCGGGTGTTACCATACGCCACATACAGGGTGTCATCGTCATCGATGAGTAGTCCGGCATCGTAGTAACAGTTGTTGAGTACAGCCTTCTTCCGCCAGGGGCCTTCCACCGCGCGCGCTGTATAGATGTACGTCTTGTTGAACTCGATGCAGCCGCCCCAGTAGAAGCTCTTGTCGCTCTTGCGATAGTTGAGGAAAGAGGCCCAGGTGCCCTTCACGTAGGCGCCGCCGCCTTTCAAATCATAGGTCGCCGAAAAGTCCAGAACCGGCGCCGAATGGCCTGCATACTCCCAGTTCACAAGATCGTAGGAGCGAAGAATCGGCGCGCCCGGCGAGTAGTGCATATTGGAGGCGGAATAGTAGTACGTAGCGCCGACCCGAAAGATGTCCAGGTCCGCAAGATCCTCCCACAGAATGGGATTCTGAAAAACCTCGCCCGCAGAAGGCGGCGGACCCGACTGCGCGCCCATCGGTCTGGGGCCGAAGACGAAGGCAAAGAGCAGAACTGCCATCGGCCAGAGCTTGACGCTGAATTGTGAGGCTTGGCAACTGCGAATACTGCACATGAATCTTCCTCAAGGAACCAAAGAATATCAATTCGCTGCCGCTGCCGGCAGAAATCTTTGAAACGAAACGCCCCGGTGTCGTGGCTTTTCAGGAGGGTTAAGCAAAAACTGCTCACGCACTAAAAATGACCGGGGCGAAAATGATGCTGTGTTGAACAAACAGCTTCTGGTTCAAATAGAGGCGGCCTCTTGCCGATTTCCTTTCGTTCCCCTTCCGGAGCGGAAACCGGTGCAGTCCATTTGAGTTCAAGAACGTTCGCCCACTTCCGGCACTTCCGAGCAAAACTCTCCTGTCTCCGCGGAGAGCCTCCGGAAGCAATTCGAACCTGAATCTTGCTTGTCAACGAAATGAACAGTACAAGCAGCAATGGGAAAGAGGGAAGGTTAAAGGTGTTCGCGCGTGTTGCATAGGCCTTGTTTCATGTTTCACCCCTCATGAAACATTTGCACTCTATTCATTTAATTGGTGATATATCCTGTCTGCGAGAGCGGGACAGCGCTTTGT
>CAYVGW010000003.1:0-60999 GCA_964450895.1 uncultured Occallatibacter sp.
GAGTATCGCGAGAATGATAGGCGTGTGGCGAAGTTCAAATGCGATTGCCCTGCCCTAGCGGCAAAAACTAAGACGCCGCTCCCTATGAACAGGATCGTCAAAGCCAGAATATGTGCAACAAAAAAACAGCAGGTTAGCTTCCGCTTCGCGGAAATCGCGAGTGAGCGAGTGAGCGGGGTTCCCGCGGACGCAGGCAGTTGCATCGAGGCGGGATGCTCTTGATGAACAAGAGATTGAGGTTCGTGGCTTCCCAGGTCTGAAAATCCAGACCTGGGGCACCCATCATCGTTGCGTTGAAACTGAAAAGCGACCAGGCACGCGATCAGAGCGTGCGTTTGAAGAGGGGGGTGGCGATGAGCAACGTGCCGATGCCGAAGACGAAAAGGAAGAGCAGGTCAAATTTAATGGCAGCGAATCCGCCGTCTTTGAGCAAGATGGCCTTGAATCCGTCCACGCAGTAGGTGAAGGGGTCGATGACCGAGAGAGCGCGTAGCCAAGGGGGGAAGGCGGCGATGGGATACATGGCGCCGGAGGGGTAAAAGAGGAGCAGATTGAGGACGCCGAACATGGCGCGGGGGGTGAGCGGGTCTTCCACGCGGACCATGAGCAGGAACATCATGCCGTTGAAAGCGATGGAGGTGACGATGATGAGGGCGAGCAGTTCCAGATCGGCCATGGGATGGAAGATGACGCCCAGTCCGGCGATCAGCGAGCCGATGACGGTGAGGCTGATGCCGGCCAGCACCGCCTTGATGGCGGCGGCCATATTAATGCCGAAGACCAACTCGAGCTTGGTGATGGGCGTGACCAGGTAGCCTTCGTGGACGCCGCGGGCCTTGTCGTCGATGTAGAGCATTCCGCCGCCGATCATGACGGAGATATACATGGCCATGGCGACGGTGGCAGGGAGCAGGAACTTGAGGTAGTTGACGTAGGGGTACAGCTCGACGATTTCGAGAGCGATTTGATTGGCCATGCGGGGCTGGATGGCCGGCGTGGTGAGCGCGGCGACCACGGACTGCATTTCGGCTTCGATGGAGCCGGAGCTGAACTGGTCGGTATCGTCAACGACCAGGCCGAGGACGGGCTTGTTCTGGGCGTAGACGCGGCGGGAGTAATCTTTGGGGATGATGACGGCGGCGTTGATCTTGCCGGTGCGCACATCCTCGCGGGCCTGCACCTCATCGGTGTACTCGACGGTGGTGAAGGTCTTGATGTTGACGGCGATGGAGTCAAAAGCCTCGCGCAGCCTGACGGCTTGCGGGCCGTGGTCGTAATCGACAACCGCGACGCGCTCGCCGGTGATCTTTCCGCCGAAGGCATTGCCCATGATGAGCAATTGCAGGATGGGCATCATCAGCGACATGATCATGAGCATGGGCGAGCGGAAGAATTTACGCATTTCGCGTTCGACGATAGCGAACATTCTGATCATGGCTGCATTCCTGGCCTTGGCGGCAAAGTGAAGACCGGCGGCTTGACCTGCTCATCGCGGAGCTGGCGTCCGGTGTAGTGGACAAAGACGTCGTCGAGGGTGGTGTTTTGCACGCTGAGGGAAGTGATTGTTTCCCCCAGAGATGCGGCTAACTCGACTAACTGCATGGTAGTTTTTGATCCCGAGGAAGTCAGGACGCGATAATAGCCGGCGGATTCGGCCTGAACGCTGGTGACGCCTTCGAGAGCTTCGAGGCGGGCTTGCCATTCCGGGGTTTCGCGGTCAAAGTGGACTTCGACGACGTTGGCGCCGGGGACGTTGTGCTTGAGTTCGAGGGGTGTACCCAATGCAACCAAAGTCCCGTGATCGACGATGGCGAGGCGGTCGCAGAGCTTGTCGGCCTCGTCCATGTAGTGGGTGGTGATGAGGATGGTGAGGTTGCGCGAGGCGCGGAGATTGCTGAGCATCTCCCAGACAGCGATGCGGCTGACAGGATCGAGTCCGGTGGTGGGTTCGTCGAGGAAGAAGATGCGGGGATTATGGACCAGGCCGCGGGCGATCTCGACGCGGCGGCGCATTCCGCCGGAGAGGGTTTTAACCTGCGCGCCGCGCCACTTGAGCAGGTCCACGGCTTTGAGGACTTCGGTGATGTTATGGATGCGCTCGGCCTTGGGGACGGAGTAGAGCTTGGCGTAGATGGAGAGATTTTCCTCGACGGTGAGGTCGGGGTCGCTGGTGAGGGCCTGGGGGATGACGCCGATCATGCGGCGGACGGCGTCGGCCTCGCGGGCGACGTCGTGACCAGCGACGATGGCGCGGCCGCTGGTGAGCGGGATGAGCGTGGTCATCATGCGGATGAGGGTGCTTTTACCGGCGCCGTTGGGGCCGAGCAGGCCGAAGATTTCGCCATCGGCGACGGAGAAGTTGACGTCCTTGACGGCTTCAAAGTCACCGTAGCGCTTGACGATATGGGAGACTTCGATGGCGGGTGCTGTCATTGTTTCACCAAACCGTTCCTTCGGGGGCTAAAGCCCAATTCTTGTTATCATCCTTTTGCGGCCCGACTAAAGTCGTGCCCTTGTTACAAAACAGACCTGGTTGCGAAGCAAACCAAAATCGAGTTTTTCTCCAGCCCTAAAGTCGTTTGCTTGCAAAGACTGACTTACATCCTGGAAAAATGGGCGTCATTGTTTGACTAACTTGTCCTTGGGAATATCGACTTTGGCGGTCATGCCGGGGACGTACTTTTCGCCGGGATTTTCGATGAGCAGCTTGATCTGGACGGTTTTGATGTCGCGCTTGCGGCTGCCCACGTCGCGCTGGGTGGCGAAATCGGCTTGCGCCGATTTGTTGATGACTTTGCCCTGGAGGATTGCGCCGGAGGGCAGGATAACTTTGAGGCTGTCGCCGAGCTGGACTGCGTCGGCTTGCGTCTCCGGCAACGGCGCGTAGACCCAGGTCTGGGTCAGGTCCATGATGGTGACGATGGCTGCGCCTGCGGTGACGACCTCGCCCTGGCGGGCGGCCAGGACGTTGACCCGGCCGCTGACCGGGGCAAAGATCTGCGCGTAGCCGGCCTGGATTTTGGCCTGATCGGCGAGGGCGCGGGCGTTTTCGACGGCGTCGCGGGTGGAATCGACGGTGCGGGCGGCGACTTTGGCGGCCAGCTCATGGGCGCGGGCCTGGCGTAGCGAGGCTTCAGCGGCGGCGGCGTTTTCGCGGGCGGCTTCTACGGCTGCTTTGCTGGCCTGGAGGCTGGTGACGGCGTCGTCCTTGGCCTGCTCGCTTAAAATTCCCTGCTGGGCGAGGGCGACGGTGCGGCTGGTATCGGCCTGCTGATGGTCGTAGTTGGCCTGGGCCTGGGCGAGCGCGGCCTTGGCGGATTGGAGCATGGCCTCGGCGTTGACAGTGGCGCTGCCGGTCTCGCCCTCGGTCTGGCGCTCGGTCTCGACACTCTCACCCAACTTGCCCTGCTGGCTAGCGGTGTTGGCCTCGGCGGCCTTGCGGGCGGCTTGCAGGTCGTCGCTCTCGATGACGGCGATGAGCTGGCCGGCCTGCACCGCCTGGCCTTCGTCGACGGCGAGGGTCTGAATGCGTCCGGGGATCTTGCTGCTGACAATGACTTCGTTGGCATCGACGGTGCCGATCAGTTGCAGATCGGTGGAGGGGCGGACGGTGACAAAGTACCAGATCAGCGAGCCGATGGTGAGCAGGCCCAGGATCAGAAAGACTCGATTGCGTGCGTTCATGTGCGCCTCACTTCTTCAAGGACGATTCTTGCGGGTGAATCTTGCAGTACGAATGATTTTTGTCGCCGATCTGGCTTGTCTCGGGCATGGGCGTAGCAGCCAAGACACGGGCGGCGACGCGTGCGCCATGCTCGCGATCGACGAAGATGGCCAGTGCCAGAAACTCGACGGCGGCCCTGCGGCGCAGTTCGAGTTCGCGCGGCTCCAGCGGGTTCACGCCCAGAACAAGCTGGGTGAGCGGCGCGGAGAGAAAGTAGAAGACATTCGCGCCCAGCGCGGCGTAGCGCATCTGGGTGGGATCGGCCTGGATCAACTCGCCGGAGTGAATGCCCTCTTCCAGCAGTCTGTCGATCATGCCCCAGAGCGGCCGGAAGAACTTTTCGGCGATGGAGGTAAGTTTGTTCTCCTCGCCGCGGTGCAGGCGGACCATCTCCTGCTGCATCATGCTGCGCATGGGCGGGTTGGAGTGGGCGCGGTCGAAGTTCCCCAGCACAATCTGCAGGAAGCGCTCCCCGGCCGAGGCGCTGGTCTCCAGCACGCTGATGCTGGCGGCGCGCACGCTTTCGATCACTTGCTCCAGGGCAGCGCCGTAAAGGTCTTCCTTGCTCTTGAAGTAATAGTAAAGAAGCGCTTTATTGACGCCGGCATCCTCGGCGATCTGCTCGGTGCGGGCGCCGGCGAGACCGTATTCACTGAAAGCGCGGATGGCGGCGTCGAGGATGCGGGCGCGGGTTTGGTCAGCGCGTTCGGTCTGGGTGCGGGATGGAGTGGGTGCAGGCATTATTGACTAACTGGTTAGTAAGTTAACAGAAACGCCATACGCCCGCAAGCTGATTCCGGGATTTTGGATGAGAATTAACGCGGTTTCTCTAATCGAGTTTCGTGTTGGAGTGGTTTGGTAAAACTCAGTGAACGGATGGGGGCGGGGACGCCCTCACGACAGCCAGTCTGGAGACCGGCGCTCCATACTCAGACGAAGTAATTGATCTTGATGGGTCCGGAGTGCTGCGCGCTTTCCTCATCCGGTTCGCCGAAGGCCTCGTCTTCAAAGCCGGAGGCGGCTTTGGAGGTGTGCGGCGTATAGGTTTCGTCGCGGCTGCGGGTGGAGCGCTCGACCTCATAGACATCCGTCAGACCGAGGTCGGTGACCTTGGAGCGCATCATCGGGGTGAGGCGAACACTGGCAACCGGGGCGATCTCCATCTGCGTTTCTCCTCTCGCTGGCCGACTCCACCGGCCTATTTCCACAGATCTAATCTTCTAGCCGGCCCTCTGTCTGAATTCAGGACACTCGGGCGGGTGCATCTCCGTGTGAGTACTGCCCTTCGTTTGGCATATCGGCAGGGGAAGAGAGAAGTTTAGCTTTTTTGGGATTTTGCGCAGGCGATCTTTGAACGGCTGCATCCGGTCCCGGTGGAAACACAGATGCAGCCTAGCAGGCTGTGGAGAAAGTCGAAAATCCCGAAAACCTTCCCTCAGGGGCTAAACAGGCTGCGGAAAAAGGGCTGAATTTGAGTGAAACCCTCGAAAAACATTCCGCAGGGGCTAAAGCCCAACGTTCATTATCATGCGTTTGTGGCCCGACTGAAGTCGTGCCCTTGTTACAAGACCTGCCTGAATTGAGTATTTCCGCAGGGGCTGAAGCCCAAACTTTTTAATCAGTATTTTGCGGCACGGCTAAAGCCGTGCCCTTTCAAAACTTGACTATTACCACAGGCTGCTAGCGAGCGGGTGATTCAGGTATAACGGCTATCGCTGGAGAAACGCAACCACCTTGGGTCCGATTTGGTCAGTGCATTGGCCGGGAGCCAGGTGGCCGCATCCTGGGATCATCTCCAGTTGCGATTGGGGAATCAGCCGGTGCATGGTCTCTCCGAGGCCGGGCGGGGTGATCTGGTCCACGGAGCCCCAGACGAGCAGCACGGGCATTTTCAATTGCGGAAGCAGGCTGTCGGTGGCGTCCTGGCCGGTGCTCATCGCGTCGATGGCGCGGGTGATGATCCAGGCTCTTTGGCTGGAGACACGCAGAACGTCGCGCGCGATGAACCCCGGCGTTTGCGGCGGATGGGGCATCAGCAGTGCATCCAACTGGTCGATTTCGTCATGGGTTTGGGGCGTAAAGAGGCGCACATTCCAGGCGGGCTTGTAGAAGACGCCGACCGAGTCGAAGAGCATCAGGCGGCGCACCCGGTCCGGATGGCGGAGGGCAACGTGCTGTGCGATTCCGCCGCCCATCGACCAGCCGCCCAGGTCCACCTGCCTGAGGCCCAGAGCGTCCATGAAACCGACGACGACCTGGGCCTGATCATGCACGGCATAGGAGAAATCGGCGGGTTTTTCGCTGCGTCCGTGACCGAGCAAGTCGGGGGTATAGACGCGGAAGCCGGCCTTGACCAGCCAGGGAGCGAGGTTGCGCCAGTCCTCGGCGCTGCCGCTCAGCCCATGCACCAGCACAACGACCGGCCCAGCGACGGGGCCGCGCGCTTCGTAATGCAGGCGATGGCCGCCGACCTGAATGTAGCGGCTCTCGACGCCTTGAAGGCTATCGCGCAGGTACAGCGACTGCTGGAAATAACTGACCGGGCGCATCCAGAAACCAACTCCGAACGCGACCAGAACTGTACTCGCAACGATCAACAGCTTCTTCTTCCAGCTCATGATTTTGCTAGCCCTTTCATCGCTCTTTGCCAGCCGGCTTCGATGACGCGCAGGGTGATGGGGTCGAGTTGGAGCGCGTTGTGCTCGATCCATTCGGGGCGCACGACCCAGCGCGTGGCGTCGGCGTCGGAGGCGGCCTGCAATGCGCCGCCGGTCACGCGGCAGAGGTAATCGGCTATCACATAATGGTAGCGGACGCGCGCGCCCTCGCGGTAAATTCTGTCTAAAAGTTCAATCAATTCCAGCGGCTCGACGGCGAGGCCGGTCTCTTCGCGGATCTCGCGCTGGACGCCGTCAAGCAGCGATTCGCCCAGCTCCAGCAGGCCGCCGGGGAGCGACCAGTGGCCCTTGAGCGGCTCGCCGGCGCGGCGGATCAGCAGCACGCGGCCGGTGTCATCGATGATCACCGCGCCGACGCCTACGAGTGGGGAGGATGGATACTCTCGTTGCATGATCTTCCCGGTTATTCGGTTTCCGCCACGACAATGTATTGGCGGGTTTCTCCATTCGGCATCAGGAATTCGTAGGTTCTCTGGTATTCGAAGGAGCGGGTGGTCTCATCGTGGGAGATTTTAGCCTTGTAATCGCCGATGCGCAGCAGAGCAGAACGCACGGAAGTATCTTCGAGTTCATATTTCTTACCATCGATGAGGACGGCCAAACGGAGAAACAGCCTTGGAAAGCCGTTGATGACAAGTTCATATAGGCTCGAAGATTGCACATGAACCACAATCGAGTAGTCAGCGGGATTCAGAGCCGGCCTTTCTTTCGCGTGGCAAACGAAGGCGGGCATCAACAGCAAAAGCGTAAGCAGCAGCTTTTTCATTTGTTCCTCCGGCTGCAATCATGACAAACCCGGCAAGCCGATGCAAGCCCGGCGGCTGTGCGGGTGTTCTTCCTTGCGCCTTTCCGCGCGGCGTATCATCAACAATATCAGGAGGAAGGGATGGCGGAATTTGCGTTGAAGATTGATGGGATGCACTGCGGGGCTTGCGTTCGGCGGGTGACGCAGGCGCTGGGCGCGGTGGAGGGGGTGACGGTGAACGAGGTGACGGTGGGCGCGGCGCGGATCAGTTCCGAGCGGGAACCTGCGCCGGTGGAGGCGGCGGTTGCGGCGCTGGGCAAGATTGGGTTTGCGGCGCGGGTGGAAGGGTGAATTTACTGGCATTGGGGCAGTTTTCGCGCCGTCCCTACGGGACTCCGGACACATTTTTTGTTGCGCCAACCCCGCGTTGAAACGCGGGGCTAGTCACCATTGCGCCTACGGCGCGGGCTTTGCAATTGCAACATTGGAACCGCAGGTCCTTCGACTCCGTTTGTCGCAAAGAACGCGACAAACTCCGCTCAGGATGACAGCTTTTTTTAGTGCATCAGGATGACAGGTTTTTGGTGAATCAGGATGACAGATTTTTAGTGAATCAGGATGACAGATTTTTAGTGAATCAGGATGACGGATTTTTAGTGAATCAGGATGACAGATTTTTTAGAATCGATGACAGAATTTTATGATGGATGACAGATTTTTGTGATGATTGAAAGATTGTATGCGGTGCTTCATTGATGGTTTCTTCGAATCGACAATCGCTGACGCTTCCCGTGCTGGGCATGAGCTGCGCCGCGTGCCAGCATCATGTGGAAGAGACGCTGCGCGCGACGGCGGGCGTGGAATCGGCGCGCGTGGATCTGATGGCGCATCGGGCGAGCGTGGTCTTTGATCCGGCGCTTGTGCGGCCCGCGCAACTTGTCGATGCCATCCGCGCGGCGGGCTATGATGCGGTGCTGCCGCGCGGCGATGGTTCTGAAGAAAAATCTGCGGAGACGGCGAGCGATGGAGCGGAGCGCAAGGCTTATGCGACGCTGGCGGCAGGCGCGGCGGCGATGCTGCTGACGATGCCGCTCGGCGGGCAGATGGGCGCACTGGATCATGCGCTGATGCGGTTGCTGCCCTGGCTCTTTGCGCTGCCGCCGGAACTGCTGCGCGGTTTTTTGCTGTTGCTGTCCGCGGGGATGATGGCCTGGGCGGGGCGCGGGATTTACGTGAGCGCGGCGCGCGGCCTGCGGCACGGGACGACGAATATGAACACGCTGGTGAGCTTGGGAACCGGCGTGGCGTTTGTGTATTCGGCGTATGCGACGATCCGGCCGGCGGCGGGGCGGCAGGTTTACTTTGATGCGGTATTGCTGATTATTGGCTTTCTGCTGCTGGGCAAGGCGCTGGAGGGGCGGGCCAAGCGGCGGGCGCTGGCGGCGCTGGATGCGCTGTCAAGACTAAGGCCGGCAACGGCGCGGCGCATCCGCGAGGGCGTCGAGGAGATTGTGCCGCTCGAAGAGATTCAGGTGGGCGAAAGCGTGCTGGTGCTGCCGGGCGAGCGCTTTCCGGTGGACGCGACGATCGTGGAAGGCCGCACCACGGTGGATGAATCGATGCTGACCGGCGAAGCCAGGCCGCTGGAACGCGGGGCGGGCGGGCGCGTGCTGGCCGGGGCGCTGAATTATGAAGGCGCAGTGAGCTGCCGCGCGGAGTCGCTGGGCGAGGCGACGGTGCTGGGGCAGATTACGCGCATGGTGGAGCAGGCGCAAAGCTCGCGCGCGCCGATGGAGCGGCTGGCTGATCGGGCGAGCGCGATTTTTGTGCCGATTGTGCTGGCGCTGGCGGCGCTGACTTTTGTGGTTTGGATGATTGCCACGCACTCGCTGGAGCGCTCGCTGGCCTCGACGGTGGCCGTACTGGTGGTAGCTTGCCCGTGCGCGATGGGACTGGCCGTGCCTGCCGCGCTGACGGTGGCCGTGGGGCGCGGGGCGCAGTTGGGCGTGCTCTTCAAGGGCGGCGAGGCGCTGGAGCGATTGACGCATTTGGATGCGATTGTGCTGGACAAGACAGGGACGATGACGGTGGGGAGGCCGGTGCTGCGCGTGTTGGGTGTGGTGGATGGATTCCCCGGTCTCAAAATCGAGACCGGGGGCACCCAGGCTTTGATAGCTGGTGAAGAAACCGCAGGTCCTTCGACTCCGTTTGTCGCAAAAAGCGCGACAAACTCCGCTCAGGATGACAGAGTTATTGATAATTTCAATCATTTACAGGATGACGAAGTTGTGGGCGCTCAGGAGGACAGAGTTATTGATAATGTAAATAATTTACAGGATGACGGAGCTGTGGGCGCTCAGGAGGACAGGGTTATAGATCTATTACGCATGGCTGCGGCGGCCGAGGAGCGGTCGAATCATCCGCTGGCTCATGCGGTGGTGGATGCGGCGCGGGCGCGGGGACTGGTTTGGCAGCCAGCGGAAGACGTGACGGTTCTGCCGGGCCGAGGGCTGAGTGCGCGGGTGGAAGGCCGCGATTGCCTACTAGGCAATGAAGCGCTCTTCAAGGAGTTTTGCCTAGCGCTGCCCGCCGGGATTGCGCCGCCGGAGCCGGGAGTGACGCGGCTGTGGATGGCTCTGGATCGCGCGCCGGCTGGGTACTTTGATGCGCGGGATGCGTTGCGGGCCGATGCGGCGGAGGCAGTGAGTGCGCTGCGGCGGCTGGGGCTGCGGGTGCTGATGCTGACCGGCGATTCGGCGGAGGCGGCGGAGCCGATTGCGCGTCAGGCGGGGATCACCGAGATTGAAGCTGGGCTGGACCCGGCGGGGAAGCTGGCGCGGATTCGCGCGCTGCAAGCGGGTGGGCTGCGCGTGGCGATGGCCGGCGACGGCATCAACGACGCGGCGGCGCTGGCTCAGGCGGATGCGGGGATTGCGATGGGGTCGGGCGCTGACTTGGCGCAGGAGGCCGGCGACGTTCTGCTGCTGAGGGCGCAACCCGGGGCGATTCCGGCGGCGCTGGAACTGGCTCGGGCCACGCTGGGTGTGATGCGCCAGAATTTGATTTGGGCGGCGGGCTACAATCTGCTGGGCATTCCACTGGCCGCGGGCGTGCTGTATCCGAGCTTTCACATTCTGCTCAGCCCGTGGGTGGCGGCGGCGGCGATGGCGCTGAGTTCGGTGAGCGTGCTGGGAAACAGCCTGCGGCTGCGCGGCTGGAAGGGGTATAGTATAAAGGGATTGCGGGGATGAGTCCCTCCCTTGCAGGAGAAGCGAAAAAACAATGAGCATTGAATCCGCCAAGGAACCTCCGAGTCGCTGGAGTTCTATCCTGTGCCGTGACGCGCGCTCTGGAAACCGCCTCTGATAAGGCGATTCCCACGCCGCACGATTCACAGCACGCAACTTGTGAATCGAGCGCGTGAGAGGGATCGCGAAGGTCCGCTTACACCTCCCGAACTTTGAATTCATTGCGCCTGAACTCAGGATTGCGCCCTTGCGCGCCTGGAGCCGGAGCAGGCTTGAATTCTGCGAGGAGGAACCATGAAGAACAAGCAGCATCTGGTGCAGAGGACCGTTCGTCTGACCTGCGCCTGGGTGGCGACGGACGACGCCAAGAGGCCCTTGGGCTGTGTTTGGGCCGCTGTCAAAACACCCACCGCCGCTTCCGCCTTCACCTGATTCCGAGGCGGCGGTTGCTGGGCTATCGCATCCTGGATCTTGCAGTCCGGCTCCACGAATTGTAATCTTGGCGCAACAATCATTGCCGATGATAGAAACCAAAGGCAGAGTTTTTCACGGCATCGGATCGGACGGTCCGGTCAGGCCTATTTGTACAGGGCAAGACCGTAGAAGGTCAATCAGCAGGCAGATAAAGTTAACCTTGGTTAACTTTATGTGTTAATATGGATACAGCATGACGATTCGCTTCCATTTATGCCCGATCACTGCCGCGCCCCATGGCTTTGCCGGTGCGCGATCTGTTCATTTCCGGCCAGGACTGGCCGGCGCGCTTTTCTTTTGTTTGATTTCATTGTCACTTCCGTCCGCGCAGGCCGCGCCGGTTGGCGGAGCCGATGCGCCGACTGCCGCGCAGAGCCAGCCGGTGGACGCTCTCGCAGCGTCCCAGCCAGAGGCACCCGCCAAAGTGCAAGAGCAGACGCGGAACTGGCACATGCAGAGCACTATCATTGGCCAGGGATATCCCTCCCTGAGCGCTAAATACTCCGGCGCGAACAGCCTGCCCACCGCTGGCCAGGCCCGCGAAACCATGTCTCTGGATTTTTTTGGCGGCTATCGCTTGTGGCGCGGCGCGGAGTTCCACGCAGATCTGTTGACGTGGCAAGGCTTCGGCCTAGACGGGACGCTCGGCATCGACGACTTTACCAACGGAGAAGCTTACAAGATTGGCGTGCGCTATCCCCACTCGGCCATCGCGCGCTTCTTCATTCGGCAGACCATCGGCTTGGGCAGCGAGAAAGAGGCTGTGGCTTCCGACCAACTGACGCTCGCCGGAGAGCAGCCGGTTTCGCGGCTCACGTTCACCATTGGCCGGTACAATGCGAAGGACATCTTCGACAACAACACGTATGCCGGCGACCCGCGCAAGCAGTTCATGAACTGGGCGCTGGTCGCCAATGCCGCCTGGGATTATCCTGCCGACGCCCTGGGCTACACCACCGGCATATCTACCGAATTGGAGAGGCCGAAGTGGGCGCTGCGCTATGGATTCTTCCAGTTGGTTAACCAGCGGAATGGCTTTACCGCGGAAGACCAGTTCCTCATGTGGCCCGGCGACAGCACGGCCGGCGATGGAAGGTTTTTCCACGACTGGGGGATGGTGGCCGAAGGCGAGCGCCGCTACAGCATCGGCGGACACCCAGGCGTCGTCCGCCCCCTGTCGTATCTCAATCAGGGAGAGTTCGGCAGCTACAAAGCCGCTCTTTCGGTTCCGGGAGCGGATATCTCCAAAACTGCCGCAAACCGTCATTCCTATGGCTTGGGCTTGAACGCGGAGCAAGAGATCACGAAGAACATCGGTGTCTTTTCCCGCGTGGGATGGAACGACGGCCAGAACGAAGCATGGTTGTATACCGACATCGATCATTCCGGCTCGCTGGGCGCAAGCGTGAAGGGAGATGCGTGGCGGCGTTCCGGCGATGCAGCCGGCCTGGCCGCCGTGCTGAGCGGCATTTCCAAGGTGAACCAGCAATACCTGATGGCCGGCGGAACGGGCATTCTGGACGGTGATGGCAACTTGAACTACGGCAAGGAATTTGCGCTGGAGACGTACTACGATCACGCATTTCCCCGGCAGATTCACTGGAGCCTGGATTACCAGTTCGTTGCCCATCCGGCCTTCAATCGCGATCGCGGCCCGGTTTCGGTCTTCAGCACGCGCTTTCATTGGGAGTTCTAGGATCGAAACGAGCGTGGACCGGGAGCACCACGCGATAGCCGGCCGGGAGGCGGGCGCTACTTCAGATAGGCGCGCACCAGATCGATCAGATCCTCGGCAAGCTCCGGGGCAATCTGTTCTTTGGAGCCGTCGGTGAGATGGAAGCGTATGTGATCTTCGAGGACTTCGCCCATCAGCCCATTCACGCCGCCCCGCACCGCCGCCAACAGCATCAGTTGGTCTCCGCAATCCTCATCCGCGCCCAGCGACCGTTCCACCGCGTCCAGTTGTCCGCGCAACTTGCGCACGCGCTGCAGCAACTTCAGTTTTTCACGCTCATGCCGGGGCATTGAATCTCTCCTCGTCTCCATACCCTTCCCTCGTTCCGTAACTACCGGGTGGGGGTATGGGCGCGCTTTCATTCTAGACCCTAATCCCAAAAGCCCCAAAAAGTTCCCCAAAGATTTTGTATTGAGTGGAGTGAGCGCTGTCGCCCGCGCCGTTGGCGTAGCGGTTAATAGCCCCGCGTTTTAACACAGGGTGAGCGCTTGGATTTGAAATCGTGAGATGGAGCGGCTTTGAAAAGGGCACGAGTTCAGCCGTGCCGATTGCGAGAGCACAAAAGCACCGGCTTTAGCCGCCGAGGAATGGTTTTCACCTTCACAACCATCCCTCAGGAGCTAAAGCCCTGGATTTTCTCCCCTCCTTGGCGGCACGGCTGAAGCCGTACACTTTCAAAACGATTGCTTCCAATCCAAGTGCGTTTGCCCTGAGTAGTTAGTACTCTTTTTTCTGAAGAAATGCCACCGCCATCCAGACAAAGAGGCCAGCCAGCACGAGCGACGCCGCCACCGGAACCCACGGCATCGGCGCCGTGATCGGATAGCTATTCAGGCTCATGCCGCGCAGAGGGCTGATGTGCGCGATCCAATCGAACTTGGACTGCAACAGAAATACAGCAGTCCAGACAATGCACGCGCCCGTGAACTGCCACATCTCATCCAGCACGCAGGCCAGCAACACAGCCAGGGCATAGAGAGGCATGGTGCAGGCGATCACGCGCGTCAAATAGACAAGAGCCTGCAAGGCGCTGGTTGCTTCCGGCCGCAGGTGCAGAACGTACACCGCCATAATGACGATCAGAAGGCACGTAAGAAGAAAACCTAGCCCAGCCCGCACATAGAGCAGCCGCCGCCGCGAAACCGGAAGAGACAGCGTAAAGAACATCGAGCCATGAAAGCCCGTTGTCGCGCCATACATGGTTTGGCTATTTATGCCCGAACCAGCCAAGTAAATCGCCGTGAAGATGTAAAGCAGGACCGAACCCAGTTGCATACCCATCCATAGCCGCGCCGCAGGCACACCCGGCTGCACCCCAGTCGCGGGAATCCACAAGGGCGTTAGCCATATAAACAGAATCAATCCAACCAGAAAAGCAAAGCGCCAACGCACTTCAAGCCAAGCCTTGAACCAGAGCATCATTCCCCCCTCCCATGATCCAGAAACAGTTCCTTCAACGTCACTGGGCGCACCTCCAGCGAAGCCGGCCCAAGCGCGCGCGCGCTCGCCAGCAGCGCTTCCACATTCCCGTGCGTCAGCAGCGAGGCCGTGCGTCCGCGCTGGCGCAGATGATCGATGCCCGCAAGGCTGGCGAGCGCGCTGGGCGGCTCGGCGTCGAAGGTGAGCAGAATCCGGCGGTACTGCGATTTCAGTTCGTCCAGCTCGCCGTCGATGACGTCCTGCCCCTCGTCGAGGATGCAGACGCGATCGCAGATCTGCTCCACTTCCGCCAACTGATGCGACGAGAAGAAGATCGTCGTCTCGCTGCTGGCTGCCAAATCCGCCAGCGCCCGCAGAATGTCCTCGGTCATGGCCGGATCAAGCCCGCTCGTCGGCTCATCCATCAGCAGCAACTCCGCGCCCCGCGCCATCGCCAGCAGCAGCATCAGTTGCGTGCGCATTCCCTTGGAGAGCTTGGGCACGGCCTTCCCCAGCGGCAGGCGGAAGAGTTCCAGGTACTTCTCCTCCAGATCGCGCCGCCAGCCGGGAAAGAAGGGGCGCGTGAAGCGGATCGTCTGCCCCACAGTCATGAACGGATAAAGTTCCTTGTCTTCGCTGACAAAGCCGATGCGCCGCCGCGCCGCAATCGAAGAGGCCTCCGATTCCACCGCTTCGCCAAAGAGCCGAATCTGCCCGGCGTCCGGCCGCAGCATCCCCAGCAGCAGTTTCAGCGTGGTCGTCTTCCCCGCGCCGTTGCGGCCCAGAAAGCCGCAGATCGATCCGCGCGGCACGTCCAGATTCAATCCCCGCAGCGCCGGTTTGCCGCTGTAACTCTTGCTAAGCCCGTGAGTCACAATCAATGTATCGTTCATGTGCGCCTCCGTGTCGCGGCTGCCTTCTCCTGCAAACGCGATAGTTCCTCTTCAAAGACCCGGCGCAGCTCCGCTTCCGTAAGATCGAGCGCCATGCCCTTCTCCATCGCCGAGCGCAAAACTTCGCTCGCTTGGCGGATCTCAGCCGTCTTCGCGGCAGACGATTGCGCCCCCGCTACAAAGACCCCCAATCCATGCCGCACCTCGACAATGCCTTCGCGTTCCAGTTCGCGATAAGCTTTAGCCACGGTGTTGGGATTCATGGTCAGATCTTCGGCCACGCTCCGGATCGTAGGCAACTGCTCGCCCGCCCGAATGGCGCCCGTCTCCACGGCGTGCTTGATCTGCTCCATCAGTTGCAGATAGATCGGGACGCCGGAGGAGAAATGGATGCGCAGGTTCATCGATGTGTCTACTCTACTAATACACTAGACTGATTGTCAACACCTAACAGGCAGTAAACGAGTTCAATGTTGCAAATATTGATTGAAATACAATTCTCAAAGCTCTATCCTGACAATGAGTTTCAGGAAGGAGCGCTTGTGGCAGAATTCGACCGCATCACGCAAAGTCCCGACATGATGGGCGGACGGCCCTGCATCCGAGGTATGCGGGTCACCGTCGGCATGATCGTCAGCCAGATCAGCGCCGGCGTTAGCATCGATGAGCTGCTTGCCGACTATCCATACCTGGAGCGCGAAGACATTCAGCAAGCGCTGCGTTACGCCGCATGGCGCTCTGACGAGCGGGAAGTATTGCTGGTTACGGCATGAAGATTTTGATCGACATGAATCTCTCGCCGAGTTGGGCCAGGGTGCTCAATGAAGCGGGCATTGAGGCCGTGCATTGGTCTGAACTCGGTCCGGCCAACACACCGGACCCGGCCATCATGGTATATGCCGCCTCCAATGGATTCGTTATCCTGACCAACGATCTCGACTTCGGCGTAGCATTGGCTAGGTCAAACAAGGAAAAACCAAGCGTAGTACAGATACGCGGAGATGATCTCAGGCCAGTATCGATTGGAAATCAAGTGGTGCTGACGTTGCGTCAAATGCGGACGGAACTGGAAGAAGGAGCTTTGATCACGCTCGATTCCAAGCGAACACGGCTGCGCCTTCTGCCTCTGCGAAAGATGGAGTAGATGGATTTTTCAGGATAGCAATAGCACGTATCGATGTCTTTCATTCAAAAAATCCGATCATGCGGCACGACTTGTACCGCGTGGGGGCCAGCATCGAAGCCATCCAGCAGCGCATTGTGATGGGCTATGATCTGTTCAAATGTAAGCCCGCCAAAATCAGCCGTCATATGCCCGTCACTTACCAAAGTGACATCGTATCCAAGGCTCACGGCCCTGCGCACCGTGGTATCAATGCAAAACTGCGTCATGCAACCAGCAACGATGAGCTTATCAATGTTGCGTGATTTCAGTTCTGCATGAAGTGTAGTCTCGAAAACGAATCACAGGCTGTCTTATGAATAACGGGCTCGCTCTCGAGGGGAGCAATTTCATGCCGGATTTCCCATCCAGGCGTACCGGTCTCCAAACGATAGCCAGAAGGCCCATCGTGCTGCACAAACAAGACAGGAATGCCTTGATTCCGTGCGTCCAATCAACGCTGCTATCCGAGCGACAACTTCGTCGAGCGCGTCATGATTTTTCTTCGGCTTTGGATTGTCCACAGAGCCAAGTATGGCATTCTGCACATCAATAATGATGACCGCTTCGTTCGACATATTCTCACAATGATCTGCTCTTCGTTGGAAGCAACGATCCGCTGCAGGTTTACTTCCCAGCCCCGGCGGGCATATCCTGCGTCTTCTTTTCGGGCGGCAACTGGACGATCACTTCATTGGGCTTGGCGTAGTGCATCTGCTCCCGCGCCACCTGGCCGATGGCGTCCGGATTGGACTTGAGCCGCTCGACGCGGTCGCGCAGGCGGGCATTCTCCTGGCTCAGCGTGTCAATCTGCTGGCGCAACTGCCGGTCCTCGGCGCGCTTCCCCAGCCAGGCTCGCAAGCCATTCTTGCCATTGACCCCCTGCCAAAGCACCACCAGCGCGGCCAAGACGAGCACTGCGGAAGCCGCCGGACGCCACGCCCGCCGCATCCAGATCAACGCACGCTCTGCCCGGGAGGCGGGAACAGCTTCATCGCCGCCTGCCTCGGCCTTCTTCCCGGCTTGCACGTTCTTGTCTTGCATGGAATTCAAATGCTCCTCATAAACAAGATTGCTATTGGATACGTTCGTTCGACAAACACAGCAGGGTATTGATCTGAAGCTTCAGTATTTCAACGGAATCGGTAGTTGCAACCACAGATCCTTCGACTCACCACCCCCAAATTGAAGAACATTTGGGGCCCCGTTCGCTCAGGATGACAGTCTTGAAGTGTTGCAACTCTTCAGGGCCGGATCAATAGCTTCCGCTTCGCGGAAATCGCAAGTTAGCAAGTTAGCGGCAGATCATTCCCGTCAGAACTCGATGCCTCAATGTTTGCATAGCAAAAATGCGCTAGTTGAGTACAAAAGCCTTGGCCGCCGCCTGAAGCGCCTCGGAGTCCGACTCGCTGCGCGCCTCGGTATAGGCCCGCACTACCGGCTCGGTTCCGGAGAGCCGGTAGCAGACCCAGGAGCCATCCTCCAGAATCAGCTTGAGGCCGTCGGTCCGCACCACGCTGGCCACCTTGCGGCCGCTCAACTCCGCTGGATCGGCCTTCAACTTCTCAGTGAACGCCGCCATCCCCGCCGGGGTCAAGCGGAAGTTGGCGCGAATCGGATAGAAGGAACCAACCTTGGCAAATAGCTCCTGGAGCTGCGCGCCCAGACTCTTGCCGCGCTTGGCCACCATCTCGGCCACCAGCAGGCCGGCCAGCACGCCATCCTTCTCCGGCACATGGCCGCGAATCGTCAGCCCCGCCGACTCCTCGCCGCCAATGGCGATCTTGTCCTGATTGATCAGCTCACCGATGTACTTGAAGCCGACCGGCGTTTCATAAAGCGGCACTTGATGAAATTCCGCCAACGCGTTGATGAGATTTGTGGTCGCCACGCTCTTGGCCACGCCGTTGCGCCAGCCGCGCGTCTCCACCAGGTAGTCGAAGAGCAGCGCAATGATGTAATTCGGTTGGATGAACGTGCCGTCCGCGTCGACGATCCCGAAGCGGTCCGCGTCGCCGTCGGTGGCGATGCCCAGGGCCGCGCCCGTCGCCTTCATCTTGGCCTTGGCGTCGCCCAGCAGATGATCGTCCGGCTCCGGCGCATGGCCGCCAAAAAGCACATCGCGGAAGTCATGAACCGTCTCGACGGCCACGCCGGCCGCGCGCAGAATCTCCGAGCTGTAGCCGCGCCCCGCGCCCCAGAAGGGATCGTAGACCACCTTGATCCCGGAGGCGGCAATGGCCTTCAGGTCCACCAGTTCGGCCAGCCGCTTGAGGAAGGCCGACTTCACGTCGGCGGTTTCAAAGCCCGCTTCCGGCGGATTGGCGGTGGGAATCGCCGCGCCGCTCTGTTGCAGCGCGACAATCGCCGCCTCGATTTGCTTGGTCACCTCCGGCAGCGCCGGGGCGCCGTCGTGGGTGGAGAATTTGATGCCGTTGTACTCCGGCGGATTGTGCGAGGCGGTAAAGTTGATGGCGCCGGAAGCCTTCAGTTCGCGCACCGCATAGGCGATGGCCGGCGTTGGCGCGGCATCGGGAATGATGATGGGCGTGATGCCCGCTCCAGCCAGCACGCGCGCCGCCACGTCCACAAAGCTCTCGCCGAGAAAGCGCGGGTCGCGGCCCACCAGCACGCGATGCGGCTCCGGTTGCGTCTTCACAAAGGCGGCAATCCCTGCCACCGCCAGCCGGATATTGGCCACGGTAAACTCCTCGGCCACAATCGCCCGCCACCCCGAAGTGCCAAACCTGATCGCTGTCGTCATTCCATTCTCCCTGGGCCGTATTCATCGGCCCCAACTCCATAGTGCCTGAGTCAAGAGACTCTTGCAAAATTATCATAAAACCGGCGCAACACATTTATGCGCCTTGCCGGAGTTTTGGTCAATAGCAACGGTAAAATGGGGCGCCTTCCCTCTTCCATCTTTTGATCGGGCAGGAGGCGGGTTCACTAGAACGGTTCGCAGCTTGCGCCTGATCCAGCCGTCAGTCTCGCTGCCCACGCCGATCCGCCGCGCGCCGGCGAAGGGCATGTCCGCGATGGCGGCCAGAAGCAAACCATGCTTTACCGCATTCTTCAGCGAAGGTAGCTTCCGCTTTTCCCGCCGGTTTTGGTTTCGAGCTGAATGGAGGAGATGACAATGCCCTTGTCGAGCGCCTTGGTCATGTCGTAGACCGTCAGAGCAGCTACCGCGACGGCCGTCAGCGCTTCCATCTCCACGCCGGTCGGCCCAGAGGTCGAAACAGTGGCTTCAATCCGCACGCCGCCCTCGGCGAGCTCGGCGGTTACATCGACATGAGAGAGAAGCAGGGGGTGGCACATGGGAATCAGATCCGAGGTTCGCTTGGCCGCCTGAATGCCGGCGAAGCGGGCCACCTCCAGCGGATTCCCTTTGGGATTCGCCGGCAGAGCCGCCAGCACCGCGGCGGACAGTTCGACGAAGGCCGAGGCCCGTGCGGTGCGCGCCGTGCTGCGCTTCTCCGAGACATCGACCATCGCCGCCCGTCCAGCGGCATCGTAATGCGAGAGCTTCTCTGGTTCTCTTTCAGGCATTGGATCCCTCCCAAAGCAGGATGCGGGTCAATGGTTCGGTCGTGATCCGCGATGAATCTTCTGGCACGACCAGAAAGCAGTTGGCGCGGGCCAGCGCGGCCAGGTCGCCTGAACCTTGCCAGGGCAACGCCTCCACCTGGTGCAACGCGCTGAACGGGCCGGGAAAGCTGCAACGAGCGGGCAGAAAGCGCGTCAGCCCTGTCTTGACGTGCTCTCTCAGGCCGCCGCGCAGTTGCGCCACTGCAAAGTGCGGCTGGGTCTCGCTTCGCCCGGCCAGCGCCTTCAGGATGGGCGCGGCAAAGAGCAGAAAGGTTACGGCGGAGGAGAGGGGATTTCCCGGCAAGCCAAAGAATGGAAGCGGCCTTCCGGCATTCAGACCGGGAAGTTCTCCAAAGACCACCGGTTTTCCCGGCTGCATGCGCACTCCTGTCCAGAAAAATTTCGCATTCTGGCGGGAGAGAGCCTCTTCGACAAAATCGTATTTGCCGGCGGAAACACCGCCGGTGAGCAACAGGAGATCCGCCGCCCGCGCCTCTTGGATGGCGCTTTCCAGGCCGGCAACCGAGTCGGCAGCAGGCGCGAGGAGCCAGGGTTCTCCGCCACTGTTGCGCACCATCTCCGCCAGCATGACGCCATTGGAGTTGCGAATACGCCCCGGTGGAGGCGTTTCTTCCACCGGAACCAGTTCGTCTCCGGTGGTGAGAATCGCGACGCGCGGGCGGCGGAAAACTTCCATGCGCACCGCTCCGCAGGAGGCGGCCAGAGCTAGCTGAGGAAATCCCAAGCGTGCTCCCGCGCGCAGCAACTCGTTCCCGGCGCGCGCCTCGCTTCCGCGAAGAACAACGTTCTCTCCGGCGCGCAGCGTGCGAGGCGGCAGCAGTTTCACGCTTCCATCGGAGATTTCGACGTGCTCGATCATCGCCACGGCGTCGGCGCCTTGCGGAACCGGCGCTCCGGTCATGATCTCCCAGGCTTCGCCGCCGGCCAGAGTGCCCGCTGGAGAATCCCCGGCGCGCACCGAGCCGCGAATCCGCAAAAAGCCATGCGCGGAGGCCTCGCTTGCACGGCAGGCAAATCCATCGCGCGTGGATCGGTCGAAGCGCGGTTGATCGGCATCCGCGCGCAAGGCCGAAGCAAGGGTGCGTCCACCGGCATCCGCAAGGCCAGCCAGCTCTGAAGGGATTGGATACGCGCGCAAACTGTGCGCGTACTCCGCCAGCTTGGCGGATGCTTCCTCGTAACTCAGCAGTGTGTTGCTCATTTCTGCCCCTCTTTCAGACCTGCCGGTCACCGGCGTTGCGCCTATTATAGCCATTGCAGGCTTCCACCTCTGCTGCAAAGCCGCAAGAGTTGTCCCGTGGTCATCGACGCAGTGTCGCCGAGCAGTGCCACTTCAACGATTTCAACCGGCGCGGCATCCTCCGGCTCGATCTGAAAGATCTCCTCGACCGTGGCGTCCAGAGCGCACGCCAGCTTCAGGCTGAGCGCAGTATTCGGGATATACGTGCCGGCCTCGATGGCATAGACCGTCTGGCGGCTGACGCCGGCTGCAGCGGCCAACTGCGCGGCGCCCAGCCCTCGCCTGGCTCGCAACTGCGTGAGATTGGTTCTGACTTCCACGATGCCTGGGCAACTCCTTCCGGCCGTCCACTGGATTTTATACGAGACGGATGACACTGATACAAGGGAGTGACCGCCGCGAAATCAATGCGGCACAAAGAAAGATGTATTGCATACTTTACGATGTTTCTCTTACAATACATTTCATCGGCTGCCGATGCAAGTCCGCGGAAGCAGACATTTTTTGGAGGTCTACATGATCAAGCTTCGCATTCCTAAACTTCTTGCCAGTCTCGCCTTTGCGGGAGCCGCGATTTCGCTCTTCGGCCAGGCCGGCACTTCCGCGCCCGCGGAGCAGACGGCGCAACCGTCCGCCGCGGCCGGCGCCAAGACTCAGCCGAAGGCCACCGACCCCTGCACAAGCGGCCACGAACTGGCCGCCGCGGATTGCGCGCTGACTTGGCACGGCATTACGCTGTACGGCGCGTACGATGCCGGCGTCGGCTGGGTCAGCCACGGCATGCCTGAAAACGGATATAACTACGAAGGCGAAGCTCTGGTGAACCGCAACGGCTATCAACATCGATTCCTCGTCGCGCCGAACAACCTGCAGCAGACGGGTCTGGGCATTCGCGGCAAGGAAGAGTTTCTGCCGGGCTGGTTCGTTGTCTTCAACGCTTCCACCGGCATCAATCCGCAGTCCGGCCTGCTCGCCAACGCGTCAGAGACCGACATCATCAACAACGGCCTTCCCAGGGCAAGCTATTCGATAGCCATCGACGGCGCGCGCGCGGGCCAAGTCTTCAATGACGAAATTTATGCAGGCATATCGTCCGAGCATGTTGGCACGTTGACCTTCGGCCGTCAGCGCTCTCTCGGCACCGATGCGATGCTCCTATACGATCCGGCTGGCGGCGCGTATGCCTTTTCCTACATCGGGTATAACGGCACGATGGCCGGCGGCGGCGACACCGAGAACTCCCGTTGGGACGACGCCGCGAAGTATCGCCTCAACTATGGTCCAGCCCATTTCAGCGCGATGTATAAATTCGCCGATGGTTCTGGCGGCTGCTACTCGGCCTCGGCAACCTGGACGGCCGCGAACTGCACGCCGGAATCGGCGCATAACAACGCCTTTGGATTCGACCTCGGCGGAAAGCACGACAAGTTCTCCGCCGACCTCGTCTTCCAGCATTACAACGACGCGATCAGCGTATTGAACCCTTTGCTGGGGCCTCAGAGCCTGTCGGCTTCTTATCAGTCAACCGTGGACAGCATCAACACAAACCAAATCACCGGGGCCAATCTGATCAGCACCAACAACACCCTCTATGGCATCGTGACCGATAACAACGCCGTGATGGTTGCTGCCAAGTATTCGTCGGACTCGATCAAGGTCTTTGCCGGCTACGAATACATTTGGATGAATAATCCAAAGAATCCGCTGGGCGTGGGCGCTTCGGATCAGGGCGGCTATTTCCTGAGCGGCGTCGAGGACAACAATCTTGATTCTGAAAAGCTGGTGAACATCTGGTGGACGGGCGCAAAGTACACTTACCGCAAAACGACCGATGTTACTATCGCCTGGTATCAACAGCGGCAGAACGACTTCCGCGTTCCGTCGACCTGCTCGACCAATCCCGCGATCGGCAATATGCGCGCCTCCTGCGCGGGCACACTGAACGAGGGGTCGTTCTATTTGGATCATCATTTCACCAGGCGTTTCGACTCTTATGCCGGAGTTGCGTATTCCTTCGTGAGCGGCGGCATGGGCATCGCTATTCCTCATGGCCCCGGCGTCCCTTATAACTCCGACAACAACCTTGCTCCGGCAGCCGGCAGCCGTTTCACCTTCTGATCGTTTCCGTGGCGGTCTTAAAGGAGTATGTTACCCCTGCGCTGGGCTGCCTTGAACGGAAATCCAGCGCCTGGGTAACTGATATTGAAAAGACAAGAGATGAAAATCAGCGCAAGGAATCTGTTCGCGGGTACGGACATGATTCAAGCAACGGACCAGACACGTTTCTTGAACCATTCATTTTTCCCGGTACGAACAGGGCATTTTGTTTTTTCTGTCGAGGATCGCCTGTACTCCCAGAAAGGCGTATGCTATCAGCAATGCCGGACGCTGCTGTGCAACGCAGTCCGGTTCCGGGATAGAGGTTGTCGAGAGGAGATCGCATGAAAATCAGCGCAAGGAATTTGCTCGCGGGCACGGTCGCGGAAGTCACCAAGGGGGCCGTCAACGCCGAGGTAACGATCAAGCTGCAAGGCGGAGAAACAGTGGTGTCCATCATCACCAACTCCAGCGCCGACTCGCTGGGCCTGGCCAAGGGCAAGCCGGCCTTCGCCATCGTCAAGGCCTCCGAGGTGATCGTGGGCAAGGGCGTGGATGGCGCCAAGTTGAGCGCCCGCAACGTGCTGGCCGGCAAGGTTGACAAGGTGCAGGATGGCGCCGTCAACAGCGAGGTGGAGATCAAACTATCCGGCGGAAGCGTGATGGTCGCCTCCATCACCAAGTCGAGCGTTCATGCTCTCGGATTGAAGGCCGGCGAGCCAGTGAGCGCGATTGTGAAAGCCTCCAACGTATTGATCGGAGTCTAAGCCGAATGCAATTTTATTTTCGTGCGGCGCTGCTTCTGCTGGCGGCCGCGCTCGGGGGTTGCCATGCAGAACGCCGCATCACTTTGACCATCTCCGCCGCCGCCAGCCTGCAGGAGGCGATCGTTGAAACAGAGGCCGCGTACAATCGCGATCACGCAGGCGCAGACTTCCGCAACAACTTCGGCTCGTCGGGAATTCTGGCGCGCGAGATTGAACAGGGCGCGCCTGTGGATCTATTTCTCTCTGCCGCCGCCAAGCCGATGGACGACTTGCAAGCGGCGGGACTGATTGCGCCGGAGACGCGTCAAAATCTGCTGCGCAACTCGCTGGTTCTGATTGCGCCGCGCGATTCTCCGCTGCGTGATTTTGATGGGCTTGCGGACAAATCCGTGCGAATGGTTGCGCTGGGCGATCCGGCCACCGTGCCTGCCGGTCAGTATGGCAAGCAAGCGCTGACGGCGCTGCATCTCTTCGACAAGCTCAAGGCAAAGCTCGTGCTGGCCAAGGATGTGCGCCAGGTGCTCACATATGTTGAAACCGGCAACGCGGATGCGGGTCTCGTCTATGCCACCGATGCGCAGGCATCGAGCAAGGTTCGCATTGTGTCCGTCGCGCCGGAGTCCTCGCACGACGCAATTGTCTATCCCGCCGCGGTGATCAAGGCCAGCCGCAACAGTGAGGAGGCGCGCAGGTTTGTCGAGTTTCTCTCCACTCCCGCCGCTAAAGCGATCTTTAGCAAGCACGGATTTACAATAGCTTCATCGTGAATCTCGATCCATCGCCGCTGATTATTTCGCTGGCCACCACCTGTGCCGCGACCGTCGCCACATTCTTTCTGGGGATGCTGGCGGCGAGGCTGATGGCCGATGTGCGCGGTAGTTTGCGCGCATGGATCGACGGCCTGCTGACGCTTCCGCTGGTTCTTCCGCCCACCGTTGTCGGCTTTTTTTTGTTGCTGCTTCTCGGACGCCGCAGCTTTCTCGGCCACGCGCTGGAGCAAATCGGCGTCACCATCGTCTTCTCCTGGCCGGCTACCGTGATCGCCGCGACAGTGGTGGCTTTTCCGCTGATGTATCGCACCACGCTGGGCGCATTCGAGCAGGTGAATCCCACTCTGCTGCAAGCGGCCCGCACGCTGGGCGCCTCGGAGTGGACGGTCTTCCGCAGAGTTTTGCTGCCGCTGGCGGCGCCGGGAGTGATTGCCGGAACGGTCCTCAGCTTTGCGCGCGCGCTGGGCGAATTCGGCGCAACGCTGATGCTGGCCGGCAACATTCCCGGACGCACGCAGACCATGCCCATCGCGATTTTTTCCGCCGTCGAGAGCGGAGACACGCGCGTTGCATTTTTGTGGGTCAGCTTGATCGTTGTGCTCTCCCTGGCCATCATTCGCCTGTTGAATCTGCAAAGCGCTCCACGCAAGCTGCAACGTCCTTTGGCCGGAATGCCGCGCGAATCAACGCCACAAGCGTATCCCGTTCCGGCAAGCCCGGTGCAGGCATCCACGCAATCCGCGACGCTGGAGATCGACATTCACAAGGCGCTGGAAGCCTTCACGCTGCGCGTGCATCAGCGCACCGGACGCGGCGCGATGGGGCTGCTGGGCGCGTCGGGCGCGGGTAAATCGATGACCCTGCGCATCATCGCCGGCATTGCCGCGCCGGATAGCGGACGCATCGTACTTAACGGCCGGGTTCTTTTTGACAGCGCGACAGGGCTGAATCTTCCCGCGGCCAGCCGAAAGATCGGCGTCGTCTTTCAGGATTACGCGCTCTTCCCGCATCTGACGGTAGCGGAAAATGTAGGCTTTGGTTTGCGTGCGCTGCCGGAGCAGGAGAGACGCGCGCGCGTCAGCCGGCAGCTTGCGCTTCTGCGTATCGCCGAGCTGGCGGACCGCTATCCAAAAGAGATTTCAGGCGGGCAGCGGCAGCGCGTGGCCATTGCGCGCTCGATGGCCATTGAGCCGGATGCGCTGCTGCTGGACGAGCCATTCGCCGCGCTTGATCCGCATCTGCGGAGGCAGACGGAAGAGCAGCTCCGCGAGACGCTGGCGACGTACAACGGCGCAGTGATTTTTGTGACGCACGACATGGAAGAAGCTTTCCGCTTTTGCAGCGATCTGCTGGTGCTGGACAGCGGCCAGGTGATCGCCAGCGGTCCCAAGCACGCGCTCTTCGAGCGGCCGCAAACCGTGGTGGCCGCGCGCTTGACCGGCTGCAAGAACATCGTTGCCGCGCGCCGCGCCGATGCGCATCGCATCGAAGTGGATGCGTGGAAGTGCCAGCTCCAGACCGCGGCGCCTGTTCCCGATGCGCTGACGCACGTTGGCTTTCGCTCGCATCAGATTGTCTTTCAGCAATCCGCGCAGGGCGAAAACATATTTCCCTGCTGGCTGGTCAGCACGAGCGAAGCGCCGCATGAGATGACGCTTTATTTGCGCCTGCACTCTGCGCCGCAGGCCGGCGACCCGCCGCACTTGCAGGCCGATGTGCCCAAGGATTTGTGGCGCACACTGAGCGCGCAACCGCAGCCGTGGCTGCTGAAACTTGATCCCGCGCGCCTGTTACTCCTTGAGGGCTGAGTTATTTTCCTGTATCGCGCGAATGCGATTGCAGGAGTGAGGCAGCGCAACATTGCACTGGCGGCGATGGGCGATCAGTTCCGCAACGATGGAAATGGCAATCTCCTCCGGCGTCGCCGCGGCGATGTCCAGGCCGATGGGCGCAAAGACGCGCTGGAAGCTCTCCGGCGAAGCGCCTTGCGCCTCCAACTGCTTGTAGACGCCCAGCACCTTTCGGCCCGAGCCGATCATGCCGATGTACTGCGCCGGCGTATCCAGCGCCCAGCGCAGCACATTCATGTCGTAACGGTGGCCGCGCGTGACGATCACGATATACGCGCTGCTGTTGGGCGAAAGCTCCGAGAAGATCGCGTCCATCTCGCCTGCATGAATCTCGCGCGCATCGGGAAATCGCTCGCGATTGGCGTATAACTCGCGATCGTCGCAGATAACGGTCTCAAAGCCCGCGATGGTCGCCACCTTGTAGACATTCAACCCCACGTGGCCGCCGCCGAAGATGTAGAGCAACGGCGAAGGAATCACCGGCTCGATGAAGACCTGCAGCGAGCCGCCGCAGACCAGGCCC
Source organism: uncultured Occallatibacter sp. (assembly GCA_964450895.1). Classification (GTDB taxonomy): domain Bacteria; phylum Acidobacteriota; class Terriglobia; order Terriglobales; family Acidobacteriaceae; genus Telmatobacter. Next base: position 26,938 of record CAYVGW010000003.1, read on the forward strand.
GTGTCGTCGTCCGGCCGCTGATCGAGATTGAAGTTGAAGGTCTTGGGTTTTTCGTCTTGCATCACTTCCATCGCCCCCTTGCGCACATCGGACTCCACGCAACCACCGCCGACTGTGCCGAGAATCGAGCCGTCTTCGCGGACCAGCATCTTGGCCGCCACCACCGAGGGAATCGAGCCGCGCACATTGACGATGGTCGCCAGCGCCGCGCGCTTCCCCTCGCGCTTCAATTTGCAGATTTCTTCAAAAATATCCATGACGCTTCCTCTTTCTTCAGAAAAGCGGAGTTCGCGGTGTTAGCGGAGTTAGCCGCGCTACGCGTGTGTTAGCGGTGTTAACTCCCGCTAACTCCGCTAACACCGCTAACTCCGCTACTCCTATTAACTTCAGCTCACTCCAAATCCGCAGGCCTCGCGCAAACGTTGCACCGCTCCGGGCAGCACGTCAATCGCGCGCTCAATCTCTTCCGCCGTATTCTGCTTGCCTAGGCTGAAACGCAAGCTGGAGCGCGATTGCTCTCCGTTCAATCCCATGGCCATCAGCACGCTGGATGGATCGGCCTCGCCCGCGGTGCAGGCCGCTCCGCGCGATGCGGCCACGCATAGTTCATCCAGGGCCATCACCAGCGCATCTCCGCCCACATGCTCAAAAAGTATGTTGGTAGTGTTGGGAACGCGCGGCGCATCCTTGCCATTGATGCGGGTTTGCGGAACAGCGCTCACAACAGCCGCTTCCAGCCGGTCGCGCAATGCGCCGATGCGCTCCACCGATCCATCTTCAAATCCGCGCAACGCAATCTCGCAAGCTCGCCCCAGGCCCGCGATGCCGGCCACATTTTCCGTTCCCGGCCTTCGTCCGCGCTCCTGATGGCCGCCATGCAACTGGTTCATCAGCGGCGTGCCGCGGCGTACAAACAGCGCGCCCGTGCCCTGCGGCCCGTGAATCTTGTGCGCGGAGATCGTCAGCAGATCGCAGCCAATCTTACCAACCGAGATGGGAACCTTGCCCGCCGCCTGCACGGCATCGGTGTGAAACCACATATCGGCCTCGGCGGCAATCTTGCCAATCTCTTCCAGCGGCTGCAAGACGCCGGTCTCGTTGTTGGCCATCATGATAGAGATCAGACTGGTATTCGCGCGCAGCGCTTGGCGCACGGACTCCGGCTCAACCTGCCCGTTGCCGTTCACGCCCACGCGCGTCACTTCGCATCCGATCTTTTCCAGCCACGCGCAGGTGCTGAGAATGGCGCTGTGTTCGATGGCGGAGACGATGATGTGGCTGCCCGGCTTCATCATTCCCTTGAGCGCAAGATTGTCGCCCTCCGTGCCGCCGCTGGTGAAGACGACTTCCGTGGGCAGGCAGCCGAGCAGCGCGGCCACACGCTCGCGGGCCAGCTTGATGAACGCCAGCGCGCGCCGTCCGCAGCCGTGAATCGACGATGCGTTGCCGAAGGACGCAGAGAAGCAGGGCAGCATCTCTTCGAGAACCTCCGGCAGCACAGGCGTCGTGCTGTTGTTGTCGAGATAGACATAACTCATCTTCGTCCTCCCACCATCTTCCGCGCGGGCCGCGCATCCGCCGTTTCGTTGATCCTCTCCACGGGCCGCGTGGTCAGCGGCGTGTAATTCAACAGTTTCAAGCGCGCCCGCGACTCGGAGTATTCGATGATGTTCACGCAGCCGTAATCCTGGCCGATGCTGTGCAGGTTGGCGACGGGAACGCCCAGCAGATCGCAGAGAATGAGGCGGTTCACGCCGGCGTGGCCTATCAGCAGAATGTTGCCCTGCGCGCGCGAGAGAATTTCACGCAACGCATCCAGCACGCGCGCGCGGCAATCGGCGAAACTCTCACCGCCGGGTGGACGCCAGTTTTCCATATCGCGTCCGCGCGCCGCATACTCTTTTGGAAAGCGCTGCTCGATCTGGCTAAATGTAAATCCCTCCCACTCGCCCAGGCTGATCTCGCGCAGTGCGGAAAGAACCTCGATCGATCTGCCGCGCGTTCCAGCGATGATCTTGCCGGTGCGTTGCGCGCGCGAGAGGTCGCTGGAATAGATCGCGCTGAAGCGCACCGGCTCCAGCCATTTACGCAAGGCCCACGCCTGCTCCACGCCCTCTTCGCTCAGCGGCGCTTCCAACTGGCCGATGTAGGCCTTGCCGGCAACGCGGATAATGGCGCCGTGACGAACGAGATAGAGCGTGGTTGGATTCATTGGGCCGGGTGTACCTCGATCTTTCTCTTGGCTCCTGTAGCGGGGAGAGGCTTGTCCGTATGAGTTACAAAGATTACAGCGTCTCCACACTCGCTAGCATCGCAAAGGACAGGCAACGCGTGCAATGCGTCGCGCGCCATTGTAGCAATGCGAGGAGCGCCCGGAGCATAGACCGTCACTTCCAATCGCCGCGGCGTTCCTTGATAAACAGCAGCAGAAAAGTCCAGCAATGCGGGAAGCGCAAAGAGAGCCTCGTCGAGTTGGGCGATGCTGATACAACCCGATGGCCCCAGCGAAACAAAGCCGTCCACTCGATTCCGCACTCGCTCCAGGCGCTTGAGAATTGTGCCGCAATCGCATGGGCCGGGCACAAAACGCGACATATCTCCGGTGCGATAGCGAATGAGCGGCATTCCCGTGCGATGCAGAGAAGTGAAGACAATCTCGCCGGTTTCTCCATCAGGCAGCGGCGCGCCGCTCGCGGGGTCAACAATTTCAAAGTAGAAATCAGCCTCGCGCAAGTGGTAGCCGCCATGCGCTGCACAGTCGATGCCGCCGCCCAGGCCGGTCTCCGTCATGCCGTAGTGCTCAAAGATTTCCGCATCGGTAAGTTGCCGCAGCCTGCACAGAAGGCTATCCGGCACGTGATCGCTGCACAGCACAATGGAGCGCAAATGCCGCAGCGCGTTTTGATGCGATGCAAGCGCGAGCATCTGAACCGGCAGGCCGATAATGCACGTAGCTCTTTCGCGCTCCATGCGCGCCAGCGTTGCAGCCGGATCGATGGAAAGCCCATGCGGAATGGGAATCACGCCGGCGCGCGCAATGCCCTTGGCCAGTTGAAAGCCCACGCTGCCTTCGCGCTCACCGGGAAGCGCAATCAGCATCCGGTCTCCGTGCGAGGCCATCGCGGCCACGCCGTGCGCAAAAAAATCCAGCGCCTGTTCCTGATCTTCCGCGGTGAGAAAGATCCGCTTTGGCGCACCGCTTGTTCCGCTAGTGTTCAATGTCACTATGCGGCTGATCGCGTCCTGCGAAACGCAGAGGAATTCATGCGGGTTCTGCGCAATCTGCGCGGGCGTTGTGAATGGAAGCTGCGCGACCTCGCTGTGGCTGCGCGGCGCGTCCGCGGGATACGCCGCAAGCTGCCACGCATAGAACGAACTGTGTTGGCGCGCCCAGCGCATGGTCTCGCGGAAGGCGTCCAATTGGAACTCTGCAAGCGCTTCGCGGGCGAGCGCGCGTGAAGACACCCGCGCGGCGATCCAACTCTCCAGCGGCGTTTTTGCAATCGGCATGGCGGCTGCGCTCATTGGACGGCTCCCACGGTGGAGAGCGCGCGATACAAGCTCTGCCCGCGCGTTCCGGTCAGGTTGTACGCGCACAGCGGAACCAGCTTTTGCGCCGGACTCAGCACGTGGAGAAAGCACTCGCGCAGGCGCTCCAGATCAAGATTCCACGCATCCTGAAAGGCCATGCCGGAGATGCAGAAGGAGTGCTTCTTCTCGGCTAGAAATGCGTCGAGGCTGGAGACATCGATGCTCTCTGCAACATTGCTTGGAGCCAGCGGATTCTCGGCGGGGAAGGCCCAATGGCGCGCGACAAATCGCTGCGCGCGGCGCGCGCCTTCGCCCTGCGGGGATCCGACGGCGCCCAACTGCACAAGTGAGGAAGCCGAATCGCCTCCGCAGCAGGAAACCACCGCGGGCCGCGCGGCGGGAACAATCTTTCCATCCGGAAACAGCCAGAACTTTCCGTGAAAGGAGCAGTAGGGATTTTCTCCCGACGCGGGATAAAAATCCTCGGCATTGAAGAGGCCTCCCGTCTGTTCTTCGATGCGTTGAATCACTTCGGGAATGGTGATGCGATCGGCGTCGGTGGGCGCAACCGGATAGCGCCCAAAATAACTGACGGGTTGGAAATGCACCGCGCGCACCTGTGGCGCAAGAGCGATTGCCGCGCGAAGAATCTCGCCGATCTGGCCAGTATTCACACCGGGAATCAGCGTCGGCACCAGCACCACTCCCAGCTCCTCGTTGCCGCAGTTCTCGATTGCCGTGAGTTTGGTCTCCAGCAGATGACGGCCGCGAATTCTTTCGTACACATCATCGGTCACGCCGTCGAATTGCAGAAAGGCGCAGGTCAGGCCGGCCTCTTTCAGCTCGGCGGCGTACTCTTTTTCGAGAGCCAGACGCACGCCGTTGGTGTTGAGCTGAATGTAGGTGAAGCCGAGCGAGCGGATGCGCCGAATGACCTCTGGCAGGTCGTGGCGCATGGTAGGCTCGCCGCCGGAGAGATGAATGTTGAAGGGTCCGCCCGCGGCCAGCAGCGAGCGGCACCATGCTTGAATCTCATCGATGCTCGGATCGGGAGTGCGCGACCTGCCGGCCGATGCGAAGCAGACCGGGCAAGCAAGATTACAGCGTTCCGTGACATCCAGCACGACACAGCAAGTGTGCTGGCGATGATCCGGACAGAGGCCGCAGTCGTAAGGGCAACCTCTTTCCACTTTGGCGTCGCAGACCGGTGGGCGGGAGGGCGCGCGTCTGATGCCTCCCCACGCTTGGTAGCTGGCAGCTCCGCGCCAGACGACGGCTTTGAAATCGCCATGCTCCGGGCAGGACTTACAAAGAAAGACAGCATCGTTTTCGGCAACGCGCTCGGCGGCAATGCGCCGCAGGCAGACGGGGCAGAGGCTCTCCGTTCTGCCCAGTCTCTCGCCTTTGCCGTTCGCGGTCATATCGTCACCATCTTCTCTGCAAGCGTGATGCAAGACCGTTTGGCGGGCTTTTCAGCCTCTCCAGACAACACAGTGGAGAGCGGCGCTCCCAAGCGCTTTTCGACGAAAAAAGCTACCTCCTGCGCAACCGCGCGGCGCACCTGAGCGGCATGGAGGGCTTGCGGATCGTTGCGGAAGCGGTCGAGCGCGGGCTGAAATCGCTGAGAAATTGTCACCTGTTGCTCGCCGCGAACCAGTTTGTCGGCGAGATAGACGATGGCGCTCTCGCCAAGGCTAGAAAAGGCAAGATCGGTATGCGCGGCGACGATGGCCGCGACTTGCGGAAACTGCATGAAGCGCAGCAGTTCCGCCCCCATCGCCGCATGGTCCGGCTTTCCCTTGGCCAAATCGTGCAACAGCGCCCCAGCCCTTACCAGGTCCGGATTCAGCGCCAGACCGCGCCGCATCAATGCGAGGGCGATGCGATGCGCAATCTCCGCCACCTTGCGCGAGTGGCGAATGACGAACGGGTCCACATGCTGATTGGCGAGGATTGCCTCGCACTCCGCAACGGAGGGAATCTCCCGGCGAGCAGCCAGAGCGAGGAGAGCATTGTAGCCCGCGCGCGTGTCCATGTCTCGCAGAATGCCCTGGTCGGCGACCGGCAGATCGACGGCACTGCTCTCATAGCGCGCAAGCAGCGCAGAGAGCGGTCCAACCTCGCCCTCTTCAGCCGCCTCATCCAGGATGTGGCGCGCTATCAGCGGAGGGTGCCCGCGACGGGAATCGAAAACCGGATAGAGAATGGAGACCGGCCGCTCGGCGAAGGCCGTGGCAAGCTGGAAGGCTGCTGCCAATTGGCGAACGGTGGTTGGCCGCACCAGCGGAATATCGACCGGCAAGATGAAGGCCGCGTCAACCCACTCCGGCAGCGCGCGAATACCGGCGACAATCGAGGAGAACATACCGCGATAGAAATGCGGATTGCGGATGCCTCGAGCGCCCACGCGCTCCGCCAACGGCTGCAACTGCTCGGCGCGATGGCCGAGAACGGCACTCACCTCAGGAATGCCGGCGGCGCGGAACAAGCCAATGGCGCGTTCGAAGGCCGTGCTGCCGCCGAGCGGCAACAGCGGCTTGAACTCCACCATGCGCGAAGAGTAGCCCGCGGCCAAGATGATGGCGGCGATGCGGGCGGTCTCAGGCGGAACGGGTTGGATTGCCGAAGTCATAGTTGTTCTCGGCCAAAATCTCCTTCAATTTTTCCATGCTCTCCAGCACAATGGCTGGGCAGCGCGACATGCGGTTGCGCATATCGTCCTGCACAATCGCCGCGCACTCCGCGCCTCCGTAGCGCGCCGTGTACTCGCTCTCGAACCATTCGACAAACTGCGTCAGCATTCCTTGCAGGCGGCCGTCGGGGTTGTGCTCGGCTGAATTTTTGCCGGCATAAAGCCCCAGCAGGCAGCAGCCTCCGGTGAGCGCGCCGCACACTTTGCCGCAGCCCATGCCGCCCAGCAAGCCAGACATGGCGCTGACCAGCTCCGGATTCTGCTTGCCCTGCGCCTCCAGCGCAATCTGCAGCAGAATCTGGCTGCATTGAAAGCCTTGCAGGCCGAGATCCATTACGCGAAATGTATCGTCGTTCATCGTTCTCCTTTCCGCCGTCAATAGCGCGGACTCGCAATTTCACTTGTCCTCAAGCGCCTGCTCCACTTGCAGCATCTTGCCGACGGCCAGCGATTCCGGCACCAAGACTTTGCCGCAACTGGGGCACTTCCACAGTTCGATGGGAAATTCGCTGCCCAAATAGGATGCGACCACTTTGCCCAGCGTCAAGGCCACTTTGCACTTGCCGCAGATGTAGGCTGGCGGCGGTTCTGCTTGCGAACTCATCTCAAAGCACCTCCATGCGATGCGAGTAGGCGTCATGCAACCGGAATGCCGCGCCATCGCTGGAGTACTCAACCCAGTAGGTCACGCACGATGGGCGGTAGGAGGCCAGCGTCCGGCCACTCTTCGGATGCAGGATCTTGTCTCCGGTCCGCTCCGCGTGCTCGATTGTCCTGCGCAAATCATCAACTAAAATCATCCTCTTCTCAAGAAGCGCCTTGACTTCCTCGGAGATGCTCAATGCGATGGATGGTTCCATGATGCTCTCCTTTTCTCCCCACACTTCACGCAGAAGCCGCGTCTTGAGGCGCGCGCGGCCCTCCTGCCGTTGTGAGAAACCTGGATCAGGCCGCGCCGCCGGATCAGAACTTCCGTGCGCGAAGACGAGATCAAGAATGTGAATGGCCCGCTTGCCCTGATGCGCGAAGCGGTCGCGGCACATGGCGCAGTAGGTGACGTAATCCTCGTCGCTCTGCCGGGCGCGCCGCGCGACAGTCTTTTCCGCCATCTCTGGATTGGCAAACATTTGCAAGCCGCCGTAGCCGCAGCAGGTGGTCAGGCCGGGTTCGTTCAACTCAACTGTCGTGACGCCCATCTCGGCGAGCAACGCGCGGGCGCTGCCTTCCACCTCGCTCACGCCGCGCGTCGCGCAGGGATCGTGCAGGGCCAGCGTGCGTGGAGCCTGTCGTGCGTCTTCCGTCAACGCGCCGCGCAGATGCGGCCACAGCGGCTCGACGGGAATCTGCGGGAGATGATCGCGCAGCACGCGGTAACAGGACGAGCAGGCGGTAATCAGACGCGGCTTGCCCAACTGCCGCCATGCGCCGTCCAGAGAGCTGAGCGCCTGCTGAAACTTTTCATCGTTGCCGGCCCACAGCGCGGGCGCGCCGCAGCATTGGAGGATCAGGCCCACGCCGCCATCGATGGTCTTGCGCAGATGCTCGTAGCACGAAGCAACATGCTCCGGCGACGAGGCCGAAAGCTGGCATCCGGGAAGAAAGGCCGCTTGGCTCGATGGAAATCCCGGCTGAGGTCGCGCCAGCGCAAAGGCATCGCTCTGGCTGAAGGCCATGTCGCGCAGCGCGAAGTCATGCGCCGAGACCGGCATCTTGCCCATCCGGATCATGCTCCGCCGCGCGTCCAGGATCACGTCGTTCATGCTGAAATCCGCCGGGCAGACCGCCGTGCAAAGCCCGCAGAGCGCGCAGGAGTTTATCATGCGGTTGGCCTTGCGCATGCCCATCACGATGCACTCATTGTTGTAAATCTGGCGCACGTAGCTTTTTGGATAAGAACCGTAACTTTGCAGATATTCGCAGACCTTGACGCACTCCAGGCACTGGCAGGGAAGGCAGCGCGCCGCCTCTTGCTTCGCTTCGTCTTGCGTGTAGCCGCCCACCGCGCGCACCGCGGTTGAGGCCGCGATTCCCTTGGTGTTGACGAAGAGGCGCGACGGATACGCGCCCTGATTTTCCCGGTTGGCGGCCAGCGATGCGCCTTGCAGAAAGCGGTCGATGGAGACGGCCGCGAAATTCCCGTCGGCCAGCGAGTGAATCGGCGAGTAGGGCATGGAGGCATGGCGCCGCGCCCCGCCCACGAAGACCTTCGGATCACTGGTGGCCAGCGTGAGCGGATCGATCTGGATTCCGCCCTGCGCGCTTCGCGCCAGTCCCAGCCAATCGTAGGTGGGCGGCTCGGGGCCGGGCGCTATATAGATCGCGTCGAACTGATGCACGATGGAATCCTGCGCGATGGAATCATGAACCGGCGCATTGCAGCGCACAACCACGCCCAGCCGATCGAGAATCGCCAGCTCGGCGTCGATGATCTGCGCGGGCAGAATGTGCTCGCCGAGCGAACGCAGGCGCTCCAGCAAGCGCGGATGCGCCTCGAAGATGGTCACGGCGTAACCGCGTCCGGCAAGGCCAATCGCCGCCGCCACGCCGCTCAAGCCGCCGCCCACAACAGCGACGCGCTGATTCCGGGCTGTCTGTGCGCGCGACTCGCGCACCGGTCCGCCATGCTCCGCGCAAGCCCGTTCGAGCCGGCCGATTTCGATAGCCTCGCCGGCCTCGGTGCGTTTGCATTGCGCCTGGCAGGGATGATCGCAGATGTGCGCCAGAATCCGCGGCAGCGGAAGGGCATTGGCCAGCGCCGCCAGGCCGCCCGCGAAGTCGCCGCGCGAGACGCATTCAACCAGCTTGCGCGCATCCACATGCACCGGGCACGCGGTTACGCAGGCCGGCGGCTGTTCCTGAATGCACTGCGCTTCCCATCGTTTGACTTGCTCGCGATCCATGTGCGGCCCCCCGGCGATCAAGCCATTGCATCGTGATTGATTCGGCCCCGGAAAAGAAACGAGATTTCGATGATTCCGTGTGTTGAACAATCGAGAGAAAAATGATGCGAAGTTGGTTTTGACAAAATGCAGCAAGTTAGCCCCCGCTACGCGGGGTTAGCAAGTTAGCAGGTTAGCGGCGACAACGCCGGATGCAGTTTCATGCTTCGAGGGTCAGCGAAGCCGGTGGACGACTCAATAGTATTGAGGAAGCCCACCCTTGCGCCAGCCACCTGCGGTGGGGCCAACTGGCCGGATGCCCCAGGTCCCGATTTTGGGACCTGGGAATCCACGAACCCCGGCGTTCCATGCGCCCAACCGTTATGCCGTCTGGGCGTCCAGCGCGGCCTTCACGATCTTCGGCAGTGCGGGCACCTTGAGGATGCGCACGCCGCAAGCGTTGTAGATTGCATTCAGAATTGCCGCGTGCGGCGAGGTCAGCGGCGCTTCGCCCACTCCCGCTGCTCCGTACGGGCCGAGCGGGCGATGCGTCTCCTGATAGAGGATCTCCATTTCGTCAGGAATGTCACTGATGTACGGCAATCCGCAGGCCTTCAGGCTAGTATGCACCTTCAGGTCATCGAAGTCCTCGCTCAGCGCCAAGCCGATGCCCTGCGCCAGGCCGCCATAAATCTGGCCGTCCACCGTCGAGCGGTTGATGATGGTGCCCACGTCGGCCACGGTGGTGAACTTCACCACGCGCACCTTGCCGGTCTTGCGGTCCACCTCGACCTCCGGCATGAACAGCTCATACATGTAGATCGGGAACGGCTTGCCCTGGCCGGTGACCGCATCGCACGCCGTGCAGTCAGTGGCCGCCCACTTGCCGTTGTAGCGCAGCGGAATCTTCTCCGCCACCATCTCGTCGTAGGTGCGATAGGTTCCGTCCGGCTTGCGCATGGCGTTCAGCAGCATCTCGCAGCCCACGCGGGTGGCGTTGCCGGTAAAAACATTCTGACGGCTTCCGCCCGAAGGCCCGCTGCACGGCAGCAGCGTGTCGTTCATCTCCAGCTTGATCTGCTCGGGACGAATGCCGGCCAGCCGCAGCGTCTCATGCGCATGAGTCAGCGCGCCCAGATCCGAACCCTGCCCGTGATCCTCCCAACTGTTGAAGAGCGTAACTCCGGTCGGGGTCAGCTCGACATCGGCAGCCGAACCATCCGGCCCGTCCAGGCCGCAGCCGTAGATGCCCAGCGAGAGGCCCACGCCGCGCGGCTTGTCCGGCGTCGAAAGCTCCTTGCAGCGCTTCTTGGCCTCCTCGTACTTGGGTCGCAGCATGTCGAACATCCCCTCGAAGCAGTACACATCAGGCGTCTGCCCGGTCGGAGTGGTCGCGCCTTCGCGATAGATGTTGCGATAGCGGAACTCGAAGGGATCGATGCCCATCTTCTCCGCCAGCATATCGATGGCTGTTTCCGAGGAAAGGAAGGCCTGCGGCGAGCCATACGCGCGGAAGGCCGAGCCCCATGCGTGATTGGTGCAAACCGTCTGGCCGTGGCCGCGGATGTTGGCGATGTCGTAGCCCGCGCCGGTAAATTGCGCCTGACGCACGGTGAGCAGATCGCCGAACTCCGAGTATGGGCCGTGATCGATCCACCAGTCGGTCTCCATGGCGATCAGCTTGCCATCCTTGTCGGCGGCCAGCTTGGTCTTCACGTTGCCCGGAGAGCGCTTGCCGGTGTAGGTGATGTTCTGGTACTGATCGTAGACCAGTGAAACCGGCCTCTCTGTCGCCATGCAGGCCACGCCCAGCAGCGCTTCCATCGTCGGCGAGAACTTGTAGCCGAAGGTGCCGCCGGTCGGGTTCTGGATAATGCGCAGCTTCTCCGGCTCGATTCCCAGGCCGGGAGCGAGCATGGCGTGATGCAGATGGATGCCGATGCTCTTGGACTGAATGGTCATGCGTCCGTTGTCTTCAAAGTACGCACAGCCGCAATCCGGCTCCAGATGAAGATGCGGCTGGCGGCTGCAATAGGTCTCCGCCTCGGCCGTGCATGCGGCTTGCTCCATCAGCGGCTTGGTGTCCTCGCCCTTGACCACGCCCTGCTCGTAATAGATGTTGGGCGTGCCGGGATGAATCTCGATCGCATCCGGCGCCATGGCCGCCCAGCCGCTCATGTAAGCCGGCAGAACTTCCAAATCCACCTTCACCTTCTTGGCCGCCGCGCGCGCATGTTCTTCCGTGTCCGCGCAGACAATGGCGATGGCGTCGCCAAATTGGAAGACCTTGTCCTTACAGAGAATCGGGCGGTCCCATCCGTCGCCCTTGTTGGTGGGGAAGGTAATCAGCCCGGTGATGGCGTTCTTGCCCTTCACGTCCTTCCACGTGACCACCTTGGCCACGCCGGTCATCTTCTCCGCTTCGCTGGTGTCGATGCCCTTGATGTTGGCGTGCGAAACCTCGGCCTGCACCAGCGCAAGGCGCAGCGTATCGGGCGGCATGTGCAGCGCCACATCCGCGCCGAAGTCCCACGAACCCATCACCTTGGCCATCGCCGAAGGCCGCTTGTAGTTCGATCCCATAATCGAACCGTTATCGGCCGGTTCAAAGAGCAGATCTTCCTTCTTCTTTTCGCCGCGCACCACCGCCGCCGCATCCATCACCGCGTCCACCAGCGGCACATAGCCCGTGCAGCGGCAGGCATTGCGGTTCACGTCGAAGCACTTGCGCACCTCCTCGCGGCTGGGCGCGGGATTTTTGTCCAGCAGCACCTTGGCCGACATCAGGAAGCCGGGGGTGCAAATGCCGCACTGCGCACCGCCGTGCGCCATCCACGCCACTTGCAGCGGATGCAGATTCTCCGGCGTTCCCAAGCCCTCGATGGTGGTGATCTTCGCCCCATTCTCCACCATGCTCATCTTCACCAGGCAAGCGCGCCGCGCGCGTCCGTCGATGATGACCGTGCAGGTGCCGCACTGTCCCTCGCTGCAACAGACCTTGCAGCCCGTCAGCAGCAGTTGCTCGCGCAATACATCCGCGAGGGTTTTCTCCGGGCAGACGACCAACGAGCGGTCGATGCCATTCACATTCAAGACTCGTTTTTCCATGGCTTCCACTTCATCCTTTCCTCATGACTGTCGATCGCGCAAAAATTAAACTCAGCAAATTACCTCGACGCTTTTGTTGCGTCGTCTTCCATCCACCGGGGGCGCCCCAGGTCTCGATTTTGAGACCTGGGGGCCGGAGTGCAGCGCCGGTCTCCAGACCGGCTGTCGCGCGGGCGTCCTCGTCCGCGCTTGCCCATGACGAACAACCAATCCATGTGCACCAAAGGCTAGAAGTGATAGCTGAGCTGCGTTCCCCAGGTAGCGCGCGCCTTCAGATTGACTCCCGTCGGGCCTCCCATCACGTAGCCCGCGATCTGCGCCACCCCGAAGTCCACGTTCATCTTGCTGAACTTGCCGGAGGGAACAATGCGCGTGCAGTACGTGAGCGTGGTGGGAATGTTAAGTGCGGAAAATCCCAGCGGATGATGCGGCTGCATCGCTGCCTCGGCGCCGAAGATCAGCGTGCTCTTGCTTGGTCCTGTAAAGACAAACGCCACCGCGCCAAAGGGCTTCGCCGACCAATCCGGTGCGTTGCCGCCCATGCCCCACAATTCGGCATTGGTCTCGCGCACGCCGGCATTCAACACCACCGGCATCTTCTTGGCAAACTGGGTCACGACCTTGGTGGCCACCACATAGAAATCGGCGTTGTTCTTGCCGTTGTTCAAGGCAGAGGTGTTGTTTGGGTTATCTCCGGGATTCCACCCCCCGAAGTCGCCCACGTTGCGAACCCCGGTGCGGGCGATAAACCCCGTCGAAATTGCCGGAACCCAGGCATTTTTGTGGAAGTTCTCAGGAAGAAGAAGAAGTTTGCCGTTGTAGATGTCAAAGCCGTTTTGCCAGAGGGCCACCAAGCCCTGCCCGTTATCGCTGCCAAATACGTGCATCTCGCGCGTGTAGCCGATTTCAACCCGGCTGCCCAGCCCCGCTTCCACGGAAGCTTCGTGGAATTCGCCGATCACTTTGCCTGCGTTGAAGTAGTGGTACGCGGATTCGGCCTTGATCTTGCCCGCGGCCCCCGCCGTGTAGGCCAGCGGCGTCACAAAGACGCCGGTTTCGCCCTCCCAGCCCAACTGCGCGTGCAGCATCGCCGTCAGGCTTAGCTCAACACCGATGGCCAGAGCGATGATCGCAACACGCCGGCCCCATGATCCATTCCGCATGGATTTGTGCATTGTCCAGTCTCCTTCGTGAGAAACCCTCTTTGCGGCTGCAATCGTCCGCAGCGGTTCGCAGGAAACTCAAACCGTTCAAGCTGCGAACGGCAAACAACAAGCGCTTCCAGGTTTCCCGATTGGTCTCCTGAACGGATCTGCGTTGCAATTCGCTCGCCATTAACAAAACGCCCCCGTTAGACGCGCTTGGGCGCCGATCCGCGGATCTCGACGAATGCCGGCCAGTCGCAGGGAAGGTATTCTGGCGACAGAAGATAGGCCGAAGATAAGCGAAGCGACCCACAGGCCGTCCGGCAGGCGATCAAGCGTCAGGGAGGGAACTGGCCAGCGTCTGTGCATTCCTGGACCGTGCGCAGAAATGGAACAGCCCCTCTTGCTCATTTTTGGAACATGCTTCCAATGCCCAGAGTCACGAAATTGCTCACAGACTTACCAGCCTGTGGTGAAAGTCCAAAAACCCTGAAAACCATCCCTCAGGGGCTAAAGCCACGTTGATTACACGCGACTTACGGCACGGCTAAAGCCGTGCCCTTTCAAAACCCGACTTTCACCACAGTCCCCCACCAGCGTTTCCGACCTGCCACGGATGAAACGGCCGCATAACCGGAGGGTTGTTTCTGATTAGGCTGTTACAGTCTTGCAGAAAATAACTGACGAAGAAGGTCGCTTTTGCGCCTTGAGGCTGAAATCGGCGAGAATGGAAGAGCCGATGCCAGACACTATACGCACCTTCGAGCCACCGTTTATTGATGTCCCTGGCGCAGTTGCCGAGATACGCGCTGGTCGCATGGTCATTGTCGTGGACGATGAGGACCGCGAGAACGAGGGCGACCTGACGCTGGCCGCCGAGTTCGTGACGCCGGAGGCGATCAACTTCATGGCCAAATATGGCCGTGGGCTGATCTGCCTGACGCTGACCGAGGAGCGCGCCGATGCTCTGCGGCTTTTTCCGATGACGCAGCAGAACACCTCTCGGTTCGGCACGGCTTTTACCGAGACGATTGAGGCGCGCGAGGGCGTGACGACCGGCATCTCGGCGGCCGACCGGTCGCACACCATTCGCACGGCCATCGACGCGCGCTCGACGTCCGCCGATCTGGCGCGTCCAGGGCACATCTTTCCGCTGCGGGCGCGCAAGGGCGGCGTTCTGGTGCGCGCTGGGCAGACCGAGGCGTCGGTTGATCTGGCGCGGCTGGCAGGGCTGAATCCCTCCGGCGTGATCTGCGAGATCATGCGCGACGATGGCGAGATGGCGCGCATCCCCGACCTGATTCCCTTTTGCCGGGAGCACGGGCTGCGGATACTGACCGTGGCCGAGCTGATCCGGCACCGGCTGCGGCATGAGCGGACCATCGCGCGCGCCGGCGAGAGCCGCATCCAGACGAAGTACGGCGAGTTCCGCATGATCGCTTACGAGAGCCAGGTGAATGGCGGCGAGAGCCACATTGCGCTGGTGCGCGGCGACCTGTGCGTGGATTGCCCTGCCTTCCACTGTGGGCCTGCGGTGGATGCTATGCCGTATCCATCCCAGGTCTCAAAATCGAGACCTGGGGCACCCGTCTCTCCTGATTTGGAGTTGGGTTTGACACTCTCCGACGAGGCGGCGCGTCCGCCCTGCGAGCGGGCGGTGCTGGTGCGCGTTCACACGCGCTGCACGGCGGGGGATCTGTTTGCCGCCGACTGCCACTGCCGGGAGACGCTGGATCAATCGATGCGCATGATTGCCGAGGAGGGCTGCGGCGTGGTGGTTTACCTGCACAGCACCTCGCGGGGCTTTGAGATTGACGATGCGGTAGTAGCGAACAGCGCCTTCGACGCCAGCGGCACGGCGGCTGTGAATGGCGCGATAGAGGCGCGGACCGGGCGGCTGGTGCTGCATAAAGAACTGCGCGAGCGGGAAGGCCAACAGGCGCGGACTGGGCGCAATCTGCGCGCCATCGGACTGGGCGGCCAGATCCTCTCCGATCTGGGAATACGGCGCATCCGGTTGCTCTCGAACACGCCCATGCACATTCCGGCGCTGGAAGGCTTTGGGTTGGAAATCGTTGAGCAGGTGGCGATTCCGCTGGTGGGCTAGTACTACAGTTGTACTTGAATGAATTTACAAAGGCCCGGGCCTAAAGGCCCTTCAAATTCGCGCTCTTTCAGGGGCATAAATGCCCCTGTTCCCTCCGGTTCCTTTTATCTGCGACTGTAGTACTAGAGCATTTCCATCGTTGCTGTAAGGCAGGCTTTGCAGTATCCCACCCTTGCCGCAAAAAACAAGTACGCGGCAAGGGTGGGCGCGCAGCTTTCCATCATGCCGGCGATAACTTTTTGACTAGAGGCTGGCTGGTGCTGGCAAGCACCTCCGCCATGCAGTTTGCAAGGCTTGCCACCTGCGGCGGGGCCATCACATTGAAGTGCTTTCCGCCGATCATCGTCTGCGCGAAGCAGCCGCGGGTGACGCGCGCGCGAATCTCAGGATCGGTGACTGCATCGGTGAAAGCCGAAGCCTCTGCCTGCCACAACCAGACGGGCGCATCCGGAGTCTCGAATTCATTGGAATTGATGAGGTTGGCATGACGAATGAAGACTTCGAGAACACTCCTTCTGACGAGGTCCGAGGAGTGGGAAAATCCCTGCTTCTCCAACCAATCAAAGAGGAATTGCAACTGTTCTGCCTCGCTTGATGCTCGCACCGTTCTCAGTGCCAGCTCCATTCTGGAGTTGATGAGATCGTCCTTCCGGTCTGGCCGCGACAGCTCGCTTCCGTTGCCAGGATGGCCAAAGACCTCCGCGATCAGGTTGTTGAGAATGTTCTCGCGGGGATACCGCGCATCGAAGATGGCCACCGGGGTTTCGATCAAGCCCACAAAGGAAACCGATCTTCCCCGCCGTTCCAGTTCGCGCGCGGTGGCCAGGGCAAAGACGCCGCCGGCGGAGAATCCCGCCAGACGGAATGCGCCCTGGGGCTGCAAGCGCTCCAAGAGAGCGGCATAACTGCGCGCCAGTTCCGGCAGGGAGGCGCATTCGTCCCTGGCCCCCGCCAACCTGCGCGATTGGAGGGCATAGATGGAAAAGCCTAGAGGCAGACGCGCCGCCAACTCTTTGTAAATATCGGTTCCGCCGCCTGCGGGGTGAATGAAGACGAGGGGCGCTGCATTGCCGCCGGCGCGCAATCTCTGCATCTGCCGCTGCTCAATCAGCGCCTCGGGGTCAGAAGCGGAGTGGAGCTGATCGGCGCTTGGAGGGTGGGCCATGCTGGATGATTTGCAGCTTGAGGCGGCGCCCACAAGGCTTTGCAGCACGGCGGCGGCAAGATCGGCAGCCGTCGAGTTGGAGGAGATGGCGCTGGTTGGCAAAGAGATGCGGAAGCGGTCTTCCATGCGGTTCACCATCTCGAAGGCCATCAGGGAGTCCAGCCCCAGATCGTTCAATGGGCGCATCGGCTCGATTTTGGCGGCGTCGATGCGCAGCACGGCGGCCACTTCCTCGCCCACCAGCGTGGTGACCAGAGCAACTCTCTCCGCGGAAGGGGCTGACAGAATCAGGGCATGAATATCTCCGCCTTTTTCGCTTTTCTCCTCCTCTGAAGCCGCAATCACCTGGGAAAACCTGGGCGAAGGGGCGCCGTGCGAGGCCGGGAAGAGATGCTTCCAATCCATGTGCATAAAGCCGATTTGCGCCACATCCAAGTGCAGCAAGCGGCCCAGCATCTGCGTGGCTTGGCGGGGAGCGATGCCGTAGACGCCATGCGCCGCGAGGTGATCGGCGACAAAGGCATTGCGGGCCACGAAGCCGACTTCGCTCAAGGCGCCCCAGTTGACGGAAAGCGCGGCCAGCCCCAGGGCGCGGCGGTGGTGGGCCAGAGAGTCAAGAAAGCAATTGGCTGCGACATAATTGGCCTGGCCCGGCGTTCCTACCAGAGCCGCCACCGAGGAGAAGAGCACAAAGTGGTCGAGCGAGAGGTGGGCCGAGGCCGCATGAAGATTCCATGCGCCGGCAACTTTCGGTGCCAGGACGCGGGAGAAGCGATCCGGGGTCATGTGCGGCAACAGTCCGTCGTCGATCACCATGGCGGTATGGAAGATGCCCCGCAGCGGGGCAAGGGCTTCAGTCTTCTGGAAGAGACGCGTGACTTGCCTTTCATCCGTTACGTCGGCCTTCACCACGGTGACGGTTGCGCCCAGTTCTTTCAAGTCGGCCACGGCGCGCCTGGCCTCTGGCGTTGCAGCGCCGTTTCGCCCGGTGAGGACAAGGTTCCGGGCGCCGTTCTCGACCAGCCATCGGGCAATCGCCAATCCGAAGCCGCCGAGTCCGCCGGTAATCAGATAGGATGCGTTTGGCCGGAATCGAATCTGGGAGGCGGGAGGCGCGGGCCGGGGCGCAACCTGGGCGTCCCGCATGGTCAGGACAATTTTGCCGATGTGCTTGGCCTGGGCCAGCAAGCGGAAGGCCTCCGCGGCTTGCGAGACCGGCAGAGTGGTCAGCGGAAGCGGGTGCAGCTTGCCGGCGCGGAATAACTTCAGAATGCCTTGAAGCAGACGCTGGACGGTGCTGGGCTGGCTGGCCATGAGCTGGCCCATGTCGATCACAAACAGAGAGACATTGTTGCGCAGCGGGCGCAGGCCAATGGCGGTATTGGCATAGATGTCGCGCTTGCCAATCTCCAGGAAGCGGCCTCCCGGCGCGAGCACCGACATGCCCTTGGCAATGGCATCACCGGCCAGAGAGTTCAAGACCAGATCCACGCCCGCGCCTCTGGTCGCTTTGCGAATCTCCTCGGCAAAGGCGGTGGAGCGGGAATCCATCACGTGCTGGATGCCAAGTTTGCGAAGGAGCTTGCGTTTTTCCTCGCTGCCCGCAGTGGCAAAGACTTCCGCGCCTGCCAGCCGCGCGATTTGAATCGCCGCCAAGCCCACGCCGCCGGTGGCGGAGTGAATCAGCACCTTCTCGCCCGGTTGAATCCGGCCCAGATCGTGCAGCGCATACCAGGCGGTCATGAAGGCGACGGGAATGGCCGCCGCTTCTTCAAAGCTGAGCTGCCTCGGCTTGCGCAGCACATACGCCTCGTGGATGGTGAGGTGAGAGGCAAAGCAGCCGGCTCCGTTGGCGATGACCGCGTCGCCGACTTTGAGCTTTTCCACTTTGCCGCCGATGGCGACAATGCGCCCGGAGCACTCGTCGCCGAGCAGCAGTTCGCGATCATCGTCCATGGGATAGATGCCCAGCAGCTTCATCACGTCGCGGAAGTTCAAGGCCGCCGCGTGGATCTCGATTTCGACTTCATGAGCGCCGGGAGTGCGCCGCGGCGTCTGCTGCAAGGCGAGTTCATCCATGACTCCGGAGGCGGGAATGCGGAGCATATAGCCGGAGTTGCGATGGTTCTGCTTGCGCAGGGGATGCGCTTCGAGGGTGGTCCGGCAGATGCGGCTGGCAAAGCGGGAACGGCCTCTCCAGGCGACTTCGGTTTCGTCGCTGGGGCAGAGGATCTCTTGCACAAGGCGCCGCGCCGAGGCCGCAAGGTCTTCGCTGTTCAGATCGACAAGGCGAATGGCCCAGCGGGGAAACTCGGCGGCCATCGTTCTTCCCAATCCGAGGATGGGCGACTGAGCCACCGAGACGCTGCCGGCGGCTTCGACAGATTGCGCTCCGCCTGTGACCAGCCAGAGCGGCGGCGCGGAGGTCTGCAACTGGGCGGATTGGAGAAGCTGCAAAACGCTGTGACAGCCACATACCGCAGCGCGCTGCAAGGCGTCGGCATGCAGATCGCCGCTCTGAGGCGCATCCAGACTCCAAAGATGCACGATGCCCGCGAGCTTCCGGCCCTCTGCTGAGCTGGTTTCGGTGAGAATCAAATCCAGGCCGGCGTGAAATGCAGCCGCTAATTCAAATCCTTTGTCCGGGCTGGCTTGGAGATAGTCTTCTGCGTAGAGCAGCTTGGGGTTCGCCCCGCGCTGCCGCAAGTCCGCGGCCAGTCTGTGGGCGACTCCGGAGCGGTCGGCGAAGATCAGCCACGTTCCCTGCGCCGATGTTTCCGCCGCCAAGCCGTCCGCCGGCTTTCGCCGACCCGCGGAAGATGGAACTGAAGCGCCGGCCTCCTGGCTTGTCGTAGTGTGGACCTCCTGGTCCACGCTCGTTTCTTTGCAGTCAGCAACGGAGAGCGGTTTCTCGATCCATTGCGTCTCATAGAGCCATTGATCCGGGGAATCGCTGGCCAAGAGGTTTACCCCGCGCACCGCTTGCATGCGGAAGCCCTCGGCACGGATCAGGATGCGTCCTTCCTCGTCCGTGACCTGGAAGTCGCAGGTACGGGCAAAGGAGCTGGATTGCACCAGTTTTGCGTGGCAATAGACGGTTTTTCCGGGCCGGGCAATCAGGACAAGGCGGTCGATACGGACAGGCAGGAAGGTTTGTCCGTGAGGCGACGCGCAAGCGGCAAAATGCGCGGCTTGAAAACAGGCGTCCAACAGCGCGGGATGCACCTGGAACTGATCCATGGCGGCAACAAGCGGCTCCGGCAACTGAATCTTTCCCAGGGATTCTCCATCGCGCCGCCAGACGGCTTCGACCCCCTGAAACATGGGTCCGTAGTGAAAGCCGAGTTGCCCACAGAGCGCATAAAACTCGTCTTTCTCCACGCGCGCGGGAAGCGCGGCTTGCAGTTGTTGCAGATGCAGCCTGGGCAAATCGCGGACAGCCTGCGCTCGAATCTTCGCGGTTGCATGGAGCGTCCACTCGCCGTCCTCCGCATTGCCGCGGCTGGAGAGCTTGACCAGGCCAGTGGATGCGGAGAAGGCGGCCTGAAGCTGCGCGGAGTCTTTCCCCTCCTGCAAGGCAATCGCCTTTTGAAACTCGATATCCTCGACTTCCAGGGGCAGGGTGTTGAAGAGCGCCGCGCCCATGGCCAGCGCTGTTTCAACGTATCCCGCACCGGGAAAAAGAATATGGTTCTGCACGCGATGGTCTTTGATCCAAGGGTGCGCGGCCAAATCCAGACGCGTATTCCAGGCCGGTTCAGCGGCGTCCACGCGGGTGGTCAGAAAGGGATGGGTGGGAGTGGAGAGCCGCGCATTGCGCATCATGCGGGTCTCCCGCCAGTTGCGCTCCCGCTGCCAGGGGTAGGTGGGCAAGGTGAGATCGGAGGAAGCATTGGGAAAGACACCGCTCCAATTGACCGGGAAACCGGCGCAGTGCAACGCTGCCAGGTTGGCGTAGAGGGTGGCCAGCTCCGGCTCTTTGCGGCGCAGCGAATAAAGCGCCTTCCCGCCGCCCGGGCGCTGGGCCAGAGTCTCCGCGATCGAGACGGTGAGCGCGGGATGGGCGCTCAGCTCCAGAAACAAGGCGTGGCCTTGCGCGCCCAGCTCCGCAATCGCCGGGAAGAAGCGTACCGTTTGCCGGACATTGCGCCACCAGTAATCGGCGGTCAATTCGGGTCCAGCGGCCTCTTGGCCGGTAACCGTGGAGAACAATTTGAAGCGTGCCGGCGCGGTCTCTACCCTGCCCAGAGCGGCCAGCAAATCCTCTTTGACCACGTCCATTTGATGGCTGTGAAAGGCGTATTGCACCCGCAAGAAGCTGACGAAGACGCCGCGCGAATCCAGCGTTGCGGCGATCTTCCGCAGGGCGTCCAGCTCGCCGGAAAAGGTCACCGAGTTGGGGCTATTGATGGCCGCCAGTGCGATCTGCGCCGGATAGCGCGCCGCCAGTTCCTCGGCTTGCTGCGCGTTCAGGCTGGCCGCCAACATGCGCCCTGTATCCGGCGCGGCATTCATGCAGCGGCCCCGATGAAAGATGACGCGGGCGGCCTCGCGCAGGCTGAGCACACCCGCAATGTGGGCTGCGGCGACCTCGCCGACGCTATGGCCGACGACTGCCGAGGGCAGCACACCCCAGGAGGCCCACAGGCTGGCCAACGCCACTTGCAGAGCGAAGATGGCCGGCTGGGCAATCGCGGTCTCCTGTAGCCGGGATGCGCCTTCGTCGCGCGACAGCTCCTCGATCAACGACCAGTGGCCCAGACCACGAAAGAGGAGATCGCACTCCTGGATCTTCTGGCGGAAGGCGTCCTCGTTTTGGAAGAGCTCGCGGCCCATCCCCCACCATTGCGGTCCCTGTCCGGAAAGGACGAAGACGGGCGCGGCAGTGCTTGAGCTTTCACCTGCGACGACCCTGGCGCTTGTCTTTCCGGAGGCAAACTCCTCCAGCCGCGTGAGCAACTCTTGCCGGGATGCTCCTACGATGCATAGACGATGCGCAAGGTGAGAGCGGCGCGTGGCGGCGGCGGCGCAGATCGTCTCGGCTTCCGCACCGTTCTCCGACAAAAGAGTGTGGTAATTGTTGGCCGCGGCATGAAGAGCTTCCGGGCTATGGGCGGAGATGGGCAGAATCAAGGCCCTGGGATCAGCCTTGCAGTCGCCCACCATTGCAGCGCCGGCCACCTGACCGGCTGTAGCGTGGACCTTCCGGTTCACGTCTGTTTCTTTGCTGTATTGTTGATCCTCGGCATGCGAATCCGCCGGCGCAGCCTCCAGGATGACGTGCGCATTGGCGCCGCCGAAGCCGAAGGAATTGATGCCCGCAAGTTTGGCCCCGGTCTCCGGAAACGGCTCAAGCCGCTGCACGACGCGCAGATTAAGGCCGGCAAAATCGATGTGCGGATTGGGCGTGTTGAAATGCAGGCTGGGCGGAATGACGCCATGTTTCAGGATCAGCGCAACCTTGATGAGGCTGGCGACGCCCGAGGCGGCTTCCAGATGCCCAAGGTTGGTCTTCACCGAGCCGATCAGGCAGGGATGCTGCCGCCCCTGGCGCAGGGCCGCGCCCAGGGCCGCGGTTTCGATGGGGTCGCCGACAGCGGTTCCCGTACCATGGGCCTCGACATAACGGATTGCGCCTGGGGAGATGCGGGCGGATTGGCATGCCTGCCGGATCAGCGCTTCCTGGGCGGCCTGGCTGGGAACGGTCATGCCGTGGGTGCGTCCGTCCTGATTGGCAGCGGTCGAGCGGATGAGAGCGTAGATTCGATCCCCCGCGGCCTGCGCCGCCGAGAGCGGCTTCAAAAGAACAGCTCCTACTCCTTCGGCGCGCACAAAGCCATTGGCGCTGGCGTCGAAGGCCTTGCAGCGGCCGTCGGGAGAGAGCATCGACATGCGGCTAAAAGCGATATAGGTGTAATGATTCAGCAGAACGTTGACCCCGGCGACGACCGCCATCTGGCAATCGCCGCGCCACAGGCTTTGACAGGCGACATGGCAGGCCGTGAGGGCGGAGGAACAGGCCGTATCCATGGCCATGCTTGGCCCGCGCAAGTCAAAGCAGTAGGAGAGGCGATTGGCGGCAATGCTGAAGGCGGAGCCAGTGGCGGAATAAACATCTCCGACATTGCTGCCCTCGCTGCCGTATTGCAGCCCGGAAAACTCGGTCGTCGAGATGCCGACAAAGACGCCGGTATTGGAGCCGCGCACCCGCTCCAGCGTCTGACCGCCGTCCTCGAATGCCTCCCAGGCGGCTTCCAGCAGCAACCGTTGCTGGGGGTCCATGGCGTCGGCCTCGCGCGGTGAAATGCCAAAGAAGGCGGAATCGAACTTGTCGATCTGGTCCAGAAAGCCGCCCCACTTGGAGATCGATTTGCCTGCACGGCCCGGCACGGGGTCATAGTGCGCCGCGATACTCCAGCGATCCGGCGGAATCTCACGAATGGCATCAGTGCCGGCGCACAGCATCTTCCAAAAAGCCTGAGGAGAATCCGCGCCGCCGGGAAGCCGGCAGCCCATGCCAATCATGGCCAGAGGTTCATTCATCTTGAAGTTTTCACCTATTGTAGATGGCGATAAAACGGTGCAAATTGGCTCATCCAGGCATGGAACAAGGCACTGAAACCTGTGCCATGCCACTGCCGCACGACGCTTCGAAGACCGGTACTACGACGCAGGATTTGTGTTCAATCATTAAAAATGCTCCGCGGGCCTCCAATCGATAGGGGGCGGATCGGATCGAATGCCCGCTAGTTCTTAGACCGTTTGAATGGATAATTAACCATGAACAGGCGCGGACGAGGACGTCCTCGCTACAGCCGGTCAGGAGACCGGCGCTACATTCTGCTGATTTCCCAATCACGCGGTCACGAAACGAGTGGCATTTTCCTCGGGCATAAGGCAAAGATGAAACCATTGTAACCTGCCGCGGGCCGCAATCGAGAGTTGGCGGCCTGACTTGGCGCCAAACAGTGCATGCGCGGTAGATGCGGGCGGTGTTGAGATACGCTGGCCCGAACTTCACCCCTGCCGCACGATACGCGGCCGCCGGGCTGGTTAAACTGCGCATGGTTGAAGCAGAAGTGAGGCGCCAGCGAACTTGGAGAGACTGCCCTTCGAGGAGGTTATCGCACCAGTCTTTACAGGTATCAAGACGGTTTGCGCTTCAATCCAAGAGCCACCTCTGCCGGTTGCCATGCCCTCACGCAAACGGACTTAGCAGCCTGAGGTGAAAGTCCAAAAAACCTGAAAACCATCCCCCAGGGGCTAAAGCCACGTTGATTACGCGCGACTTACGGCACGGCTAAAGCCGTGCCCTTTCAAAACCCGACTTTCACCACAGGCTGTTAGGCTTCCAAGGCGTTGAAAAAGGGCAGCATCCTCAGAAGCTTCCCTGGCAATCTTGCGTCAGGGAAGATGGTCAATCGAGGAGGATTTCCGGAACCAAACTGAGACTGGAATAGATAACTGACATTTGTCTACAAAAAAGATTGGTAAAATCAATTTATTTTGTATATACCTGTACTGAAGGATGGAAAGTTGCAAATCCTCACGATCGGCGAAATTCTATGGGATGTCTTTGACCATGCGGAATACTTGGGCGGCGCGCCGTTGAATTTTTCCGCGGCGGCACAGCGGCTTGGTAATTCAGTTGTGCTTGTATCGGCAGTGGGCGACGATTTGCGCGGGCATCGCGCCATCGAATCCATGAACGCGCTCGGCCTTACTACCGGCTTTGTTCAGTTCCTTCCGGGTAAAGAAACCGGCGCTTCGCAGGTCACCACCGACAGCGCGGGCAACGCGAGCTATCTCATCAAGCGGCCCGCGGCGTTCGACCAGTTGCAACTCGATGACGCGTGCCTTGGGGCGATCTGTAGCCTTCGCCCTTCATGGATCTACTTCGGAACCCTTGCGCAGTCCTTTCCTCAAGCCGAATGCAACCTGGAGCGAATTTTGCGCTGCATCCCGGGCGTAAAGTGCTTCTACGACATGAACCTGCGCGACGGTCATTGGAATCTTTCCCTGGTGCAGCGTCTTTCCGGCCGGGCGTCGATTTTGAAATTGAATGAAACTGAAGCGGAAACGCTCTATCAACTTACTCAACCTCGCGCAGAATTTTCCCTGGAAAAATTCTGCCGGCACTGGTCGTCAACCTATGGCGTTGAAAACATCTGCGTGACGCTTGGCAGCAGCGGCTGTGCAATTTTCAGCAAGGACGCTTTGCAGCGCTTTGCGGGATTTTCCGTGATCGTGGAGGATACGGTGGGAGCAGGCGATGCGTTTGCCGCGGCGTTTCTTCATGGTTATGACCTCGATTGGCCGATCCCGCAGATTGCGACTTTCGCCAACGCGCTGGGCGCCTTGGTTGCAAGCCGCGCCGGAGCGATCCCAGCCTGGACCATCGACGAATGCCGGTTGCTGATGGCCGCCCAAAATTAACTTTGCCGTTGGGCATATTCCAATACGCGTTTTTGAACGGACCTCTGGCCGGGGTCTTTGGCGGAGCGCATCTTCTCCCGTTCTTTCATCCCATCGACGGCAGGGAGATTGCGCCTCCTATCCTGACGGAGATTATGGTTGAACGCCCGTTTGGAAGCGGATCGCCGATATAGCGAGGTTATATTGCGAGCGGGCGTTGGCATTGCCGATGGCTGCTTCGGTCTGCTGAAGTTCCGCTTGACTCAACTCCACAATCGAGCTGAGTCCAAGATCGTATCTGGTTTTTGCAAGCTCCAAAGCGGTACTTGCCTGCTTCAGCATTTCAGCCGCAACGGTCACTCTTTGCAGCGCAGTATTAGCGTTCAGCCATGCCGTCTTGACATCACGAACCACCTGCTCACGGAGGGCGCGCGTCTGTTCGGCGGCGGCCTGTGCCTGCAACGCGGCCTCCGCGGCCTGTGCTCGAAAGCGGAATCCATTGAAGACCGGAATGCTCACGCCGCCGCCCACGGCGCCGTACCAGTTGGAGTTGAAGTATTGCGATGAGCCCAGCGGCGTGCCTCCAGCGACTCCCGCAACACTGATGGCCGGCAGTAGCTGTTCGTGCTGTGCTTTGCTGAACTTTTGCGCGGCCAACTCGCTATCTTTCATGGATTGAAGATCGGGGCGGCTCTGCATTGCCTGTGCGATCAGTGCATCGCAATCCGGGGGCAGGGCTGGCAGAGCTCCGGCATCGTTCACCAACTGAAAGTTCATCTGGTTGTCGTAACCAAGCACGGCGCTCAAAGCCGCCTTGGCCGCATCAAGATCGTTCTGGGCATTAAGCTGCAACAATTTGGCCTGGGAAAGGTTGACCTGAGCAAAGCTGAGGTCCAGTTCCGACCTCAACTTCGCCGCAGTCAGCGCGCCAACCTGATCGGTAAGTGCCTGTCGCTCGGTGACGGTCTGAGCCGCAACTTGCAACGTTTCCTGTGCTTCGATGACTTGATAAAAAACTTGATCGGCGGCGAGTTGAATTTCTTCCCTGCTCGCCTCGGCACCAGCGTCCCGCGCCTTTTCCAGCAGTAGCGCGGAAGCCACAAGATTGCGGGTGCGGCCAAAGTCCGTGATAAGCTGATTGACCTGAAGGCCCATGCCAGCATGATCCAACAGTGTTGAAGCCGTGAGGTAACCGCTGGATAGCCTGCTGCCCTCGTGGGCTTTGACCGCCGTCAGATTGCCCGTAAGAACGGGAAACTCATCGGCGCGCTGCTCCCGCACCGCCTGATGCTGCACTCTGGCAATCAATTGACTGATGCGAATGCGAGGATTGTTAGCCAAGGCAATCTTTTCCGCTTGCTCGCGCGAGAGCAGGATTGAGCTGCTTTCCACGCTTGCGGGCAATGAAGAAGCGGCGACCTGAGATCCGAGCGGCGGGGTGAAACGGAGCGCTGGGGCGGCGGGCGTTTCCGGCAATATTGCGGACGGGCGTTGCGCGAATAGTTCAGGACAAGCCAGAAGAACCAGGAGAATTCCATATTTTGCCTTATGATTTGCATTCACGGCTGCACCTCATTTCCCAAGAAGGAATCTTCGCTTTTGCGATGAATCAGCAGATAGGCCGCCGGCACCAGAAACACCGTGAAAATAACCGAAACCGCAAGACCGCCCAGAATGGCGCGAGCGAGGGGCGCATACTGTTCACTCCCCGGCTCCAGCGCCAAGGCCATCGGCACCAGACCGAGTATGGTTGCCAGGCTGGTCATAAGAATCGGACGCAAGCGAGCCTTGCAAGATTCGATCAGGGCAGCCTTGATCTGCAGGCCGCTCTTGCGAAGCGTACCCGTGAACTCCACAATAAGAATGCTGTTGGAAGCAGCTATGCCCGTGGTCATCACGATGCCCATCAGCGACATGATGTTCAGCGTAGAGCCGGTAACCAAGAGAAAGACCAGCGCCCCGGAAAGCGCGGGCGGAATGACCAGCAGAATGATCAGCGGATCGGAAAACGAAGCGAATTGCGCCATAAGAATCAGGTAAACGAGCACCACGGCAAGAATCAGACCGATGGCAAAGCTGGCGAAGGACTCCTCCATATCGCGCACCGTGCCCCGCACATTCACGGTCACTCCCTGCGGCGCATGAATCTGTTTGACAACCGCATCGACCTGACTGCGCGCACGGCTAAGATCCTCCTGCTTCGGCATAACGTAGATATCGAAAACGCGGCGCAGTTGATAGTGATCGACTTCCGTCGGGGTATCGATCTTCTTGATCGATGCCAGTGACTGCAATGGCGTCGTATTCAGGCCAATGGGAGAGCGCAGCGGAATTTGCTGGAAGTCGGTCATGGTCTTGATCTGCGACTCAGGGTACTGGACAGTCAGCATGTAGCTATTTCCGGTTTTTGGATCGACCCAGAAGCTAGGCGAGATCATCCCGTTCGAGGTGAGAGCGGTAATCACATTATCCACAACGTCCTTGGGTGAGACGCCCAGCAAGCCTGCCTGTACGCGATCAATATTCAACTCCAGGCCGGGGTAATCAAGGTCCTGCGGAATAAGAACGTCGTTGACCGAATCCAGCGCCTTGAGTTTGGCCGCTGTTTCCCGCGCAATCATGTTGGCTTGCTGAAGGTCGTTACCGCCGATCTGAATATCGATGGGAGCAGGCTTGCCCTGGTTGACGACTGAGTCGACCAGGCCTCCAGCCTGAAAGTATGTTGCGACATCGGGAAAGTCGCGTTCCAGCTTCTCGCGCACTTTCTGCATGTAGGCGTAACTGCCGGTCTTATGATCCTCCTTCAAGCTGACCTGAATGAAGGCGGTATGCATTCCGGAGTTGGAGGTGTAGATCGCGGACAAGTCGGGCGTGATGCCGATGTTGGAGACGATCATATTCAACTCATCGGGAGGGACAACTGCCCGAATATCGTTTTCCATCCTTGCAATGTAATCATCGGTCACTTCGATGCGCGTTCCCGCGGGCACCTTTACATTCACGACAAATTGCCCCGGATCGGTGCGCGGGAAGAATGCCTTTCCCAGCAATGGATAACAGGCAAAGCAGCCAAGAACGATCAGCCCAATCGCTGTAACGACTATTCCTGGACGCTCCAGGCAGCCCGTGATGGCCGTTTCGTATTTCAACTGGAAGCGGTGATATCCGCGGTTGAATCCATCGACAATGCGGCGAAAAAGGTGACCGATGCGCGCCTGAATCATCGTCGCGTCCAGATCTTCCTCGACCTCTACCGCGCCATGATGCAAATGCTTCGGGTCGATGGTGATGAACCGGGAGCAGAAGAGCGGGACCACCGTCATGGCGACCAGATAGGAGGCGAACAGGGAAAGCACCACGGCCAGCGCCAGCGCGGTGAAAAGATACTTGCTGACCCCGGACAGAAGCAGCACTGGAAAGAAGACGATGCTGGTGCTGAAGGTAGCTGCCAGAACCGCAAGCTGCACTTCCTTGCCGCCGTTCACCGCGGCTTCGACCGGCGATTCCCCCATTTCCATGTGACGGTAGATATTTTCGAGGACCACAACAGAATTGTCGATCAAGCGGGAGAGCGCCAACGCCAGACCGCCCAGCACCATCGTGTTGATTGAACTGCCACCAAGGTTCAGACCCATAAATGTCGCAAGACACGATACGGGAATGGAGATCAGCACGGCGATGGTTGCCCGCACATTCCCCAGGAAGAGCAGAATCATCAACGCCGTCAGGCAAACTCCGATAGTACCTTCGTTGATGACGTTCTTGACCGCTATCTTGACAAAGGCGGATTGATCGAAGACCACGCTGGTCTTGAGCACGGAAGGGATATCGAGCAGATGCGCAACGGCCTTTTTGACGCCATCGACAATGGTGATGGTATTTGAATTTCCGCCCTGCTTCAGTACAGGAATGTAAACCGAGTGCTGTCCATCGACGCGAACGATATTAGTTTGCAACTGACCGCCGTCAACCGCCCTCCCGACATCGGCAACCATCACCGATGCATTGCCGACTGTCTTCAAGGGCAGATCGTTGATTGCATCGACGACGGGCACCTGGCTGTTGGCATAGATGTTGTAGTCTTTCGTCCCGATGCGAACGTCGCCGGCAGGGAGAATCAGATTCGAATTATTGAGTGAGCCGACAACATCCATGAGGCTCATTTGGTGCGCTTCCAATTTCAACGGATCGACGTAAACCATGATCTGCCGGTAACGTCCGCCATACGGTTGCGGGACCGATGCGCCGGGCACGCCGGCGACTTGATTGCGAACCGTGAACTGAGCCAGATCCTTGAGTTGCGTTTCATTCAGTCCCTCGCCCTTGAGCGTTATCAGGCAAACCGGCAGGTTGGCGGCATCGAACTTCAGCACAACCGGCGGCAGCGTGCCCGGAGGCAAGCGGCGCAGATTGGCCATGGCCAGGTTGGAGATATTGCTGACCGCGGCGTTGCCATCCGTTCCTGGCTGGAAGTAGATCTTGATCAAGCTGACGCCGGGCAGCGAACGGGACTCGATATGGTCGATGCCGCTGCCCAGCGTAAAGAATCTCTCGTAGCTGTTGGTAATGTCCGATTCAATCTGCTGCGGCGGCATTCCAGCGTAGAACGTCGCGACGACCACAACCGGGATATTGACCTCGGGAAATAGATCGACAGGCATGCCAGCGACCGTCGTGATTCCCACTACGATCACGAACAGGCACATCATCAGAATGAAGAAGGGATACTTGATGGCAAAAGAGGACATTACTGGGTGCCTCCCAGCTTGGGCATCGATAGATCGCTGGCCTTTGACTGTACGATCTGGCCAGACCGGTAATTCGATTGCCCGGATACGACGACCTTCTGGCCCTCGGCAAGGCCATGAACAATTTCAGTTCGATCCGGCCCTTGGATGCCAAGCGTGACCGGCAATTTTTGGATTTTGCTGTTCGCATCCACAATCATTACCGACGATTGTCCGTTCTCTTGAAGAACTGCCCCGGCGGGAACAGTAAGCACATTGATATCTTCCTGAAGAACGATTGTCACTTCGGTCGTCATTCCCGCGCTGAGCGATAGGCCGGGGTTGGGAACATCGACCTCGGCCAGCATGGTTCTGGTCGAGGCTGTCAGCTCCCGCGTGAAACGAACGATCTTGCCCGTGATGCTATCTCCGGTGGCCTGCAATTTGATCTGCACATCGCCCCCGGCCTTGATAAAGGGCACATCCTCTTCCGGCACGGGCATGCGCATGCGTAATAGATCGCTCTGCGCCAGCTTCACCACCGGCATCGACTGCGTATTCGAGGTGGTTCCAGCCTGGATCAACGAACCCACATCCGCATAGCGCATGGTGATGACGCCATTGAAAGGCGCGGTCACGACGGAATAGCCTTGCAGCGCCGTTACGCGCTGCTTGTCGGCCTGCGAGACGCCCAGTTGCTCCTGCGCCGCTTCGAGCGCCGACTTGGCGCCATCGACCTTTGCCTGAGCATCCAGGTCCTTGGCGCGGGAGTCATCCAATTCCTGCTCCGCAACCAGTCCGGGACGCACGCGCGCGGCTTCGGCAAGGCGCGTATAGGCTGCGTGCAGCGCGGCATAGCTGGCTTCGGCCAAAGATACACCGCTTTTTGCGCGGGCAATCTCCGATTGGCTGTGCCTGACCTCTGCGCATGCCCCAGCGACCTGCGCGTTCAACTCCGGCACCTCCAGAGTGGCGATGACCTGTCCGCTCTTGACCCGGTCTCCAATATCGACGTTGATTTTACGAATATAGCCGGAGACCTTGGCGTGCAGTTCCACCTCCTGATAGGGTTCAAAGGCCCCAGCCACGGTGAGTGTTTTAGAGAGATCGGCGCGCAAGACAGGCGCAACCAAGGCGGTGGAAAGCGGATCGGATTCCGTCTGGCTCTCTTTGCAACCGGCGGGCAACAACCCCAGCAGCGTTGCGAAGATTGCGCAGGCAAAGCAGAATGACAAGGATCGCCTGGACATCGCTGTTCGTCCTTTTGGATGTGATTATTCGTAGCACTCGCGCTCAATCCAGGAAGCAAAGATCAATGCGCATTCACCGAAGCTGGAATTTCCGGAATACCCGCCGTGACGATATTCTTTGGGTATCCAGGGGACCTTTCAGGTTGTTAGACGATGGTCAAGAAAAAGGATAGCGGAACAGCGTCAAGACAATTTGGCCGGTCCATCAGACAAAGCTACAGAGTGGATTGATTCTGCAGTTACCATGTTTTAGAGATTTGAATTCCGCGGAGCTTGCAGTATGCCTGAATCGGGCATGAATCGCCGTCGCAGCCCGAATCGAGGCTGCATTGCAGGTACTGGCGAACGCGCACACAGCGTTATAATCAGCGTGATCATTTATGCAGATATGACACGCGGCTGCGTTGTTTCATCGTGCTATCTCCTTGGCAGATAACCTTCGCATAGCAACTATTGAACCACACATCTTCCTTACATAATTCTGACATTTGCAATCTTTTCGTGTAAATTGGCAGGAGAGAAATTTTTCACGGTCTTATGAAGAGCTGCCGCAATGGAAATCCTGATCGTCGAAGATGAACGTAAACTGGCGGCCTCGCTGGCTGAAGGGCTGCAAGGCGAAGGCTATGCCGCCTCTGTCGCGCATTCCGGCGAGATTGGAATGAAGATGCTGCGCGAGGGCCGGTTTGATCTGTTGATACTCGATCTGATGCTGCCCAAGATGAGCGGCTTGTCTGTATTGCGCGAACTGCGCCGCGGCGGACACGCGATTCCTGTTCTGATCCTTACCGCCAAAGATTCAGTCGAAGACCGCGTGCTGGGGCTTGACTCAGGAGCCGACGATTATCTTGTCAAGCCTTTTGCTTTTCCGGAACTGCTGGCGCGCATTCGTTCTTTACTGCGCCGCGGCCAGTCCGCGGCCGCTTGCCAGATGCAAATTGCAGATCTCAGTATCCAATTGAATGGGCGCATCGCGGCCCGCGGCGGTGAGACTCTGGATCTCACCAGCCGCGAATTCGATCTTCTGGAATACTTCTTGATCTATCGAGGATCTGTTGTCTCGCGAGAGATGCTGGCCAGGGACGTTTGGAAGGAAGCCATGCGATATACCTCGCTGGACAATGTTATCGATGTGCAGGTTGCGCGTTTACGGCGAAAGATCGATGGCCCATACCCGAAGAAGCTGCTGCATACGGTGCGCGGAGTGGGATTTGTGCTGCGCGAGGAGGATGCCTGATGCGATTCGGCCCAAAATATGTGCGCGACCGCCTCACGATATGGTATGGGGGAGTCTTTGCCGTGATGCTTGCCGCCTATATATGCGTTGCCATCCTGCTTCAGTTCTGGCAACTGACACGCCAGCTTTACCGTGCGGAAATCGAAGACATGGTCACCGTGGAGGGATTGCTGTATCTCAGCCCGCAAGGCGAGCTTCGCCTGCACGACGAATATATCAACAGTGCGCAATCCCGGCAAGTTCTGGACCGGCTGATGGAGGTAAGAACGCCGGATGGCAAGATCGTCTTTCTCAATAGCAACCTCAGAGGGCAAACCATGGGCGGCGGCCCATTTCCAGGCGAGGGGTTGATGAGTTTCAATGGCCGCTGGTTTCGCCTTGCGGACGGCACACAGGTGTATCTGATCAGCCATCTGCACAAGATAAACGAGCAAACCTATCTTATCCGTCTCGGCTATAGCACAGACGCCATCAAGCGCCGGGTTATGGGATCGTTAGACATTTTGCTGCTCCTTCTCCCTTTTGCGCTGCTGGTTTCCATCTTTGCCGGATATCGCTTTGCACGCACGGCATTGCATCCATTGGAAACGATGGCCCAACAAGCCGATCAGATCACCGCCAGCCGGCTGCACGACCGCCTGCCGGTGAAGAATCCAGAGGACGAACTTGGGCATGTGGCGATTGTTTTCAACCGCCTGCTGCAGAGGCTCGAAGAGTCATTCGAACAGTTGAAACAGTTCACTTCGGACGTATCTCACGAATTGCGCACACCACTTGCTTCCATGCGCAGCGTGGGCGAGGTAGGCTTGCAGCGATCGCTCACTCCCGAAGGTTACCGGCAAGTGATCGCGAGTATGCTGGAAGAGGTCGATCAACTTACCAATATAGTCAGTACGTTGCTGACGATTTCGCGCGCTGAGGCCGGTCAGATCGAACTTCATCAAACGGAGTTCTCTCTTGGTGAACTGCTGCATGATTCTTTGGGCATTGTTGGCATACTTGCCGAAGAGAAGCAGCAGCATATCAGCACGAATATCGTGTTCGATGCGAAGATTCGAGGGGATAGGCAGTTTCTGCGAATTGCTGTTCTGAACATCCTGGATAATGCCATCAAGTATTCGCCGCCGGGCGGAGCTATCCGCATTTTCATAAAACACGCGGAATCCAAGCCAGGCTTTGTCGAATTGTCGGTCGAGGACGAAGGACCAGGCATTCCTGAAGAATCGCGTGCAAAGGTATTTGACAGGTTCTATCGCGTGGACAAGGATCGATCACGTGAGGCTGGCGGCGCGGGACTGGGACTGTCGATCGCCCAATGGGCCGTCGAATCTCAGAGCGGATACATTGGATTCAGGCCTTCTCAAGGCAAAGGTTCGATCTTTTATATACAACTGCCCGCCGTTTAGAAATACGGGGAATGTGTTTTTCATGCAGTAGAAGAACCAAGCAAGGCTGACGGCACGGATGGATCGCTGGATCGATCTTGGCGCCGAACGATCCAATCCGCGGCTCAAGCGAGATCAAAAACTGAGAGGCGGAGAGCTTGGCACTGTCCAGTTCAGAGATTCTTCAGAAAATTTCAGGCTTTCCCGCCCCTTCCGGCTGGCATACTAGCAGAAGGGAGTTTGGCATGACCAAGACTGTATCCTACGCACAGTGGTCTCTTGAGCCGTATTGCATTGGAATGAAACTGCGTACGCTGCGCACCCAGAAGCGCCTGACGCTGGCGCGGCTGGCGGCGGAAACCAAGCTCTCCACGGCGCTGCTCTCCAAGCTGGAGACCGACCGCATGATTCCCACGCTGCC
>CAYVGW010000004.1:0-57124 GCA_964450895.1 uncultured Occallatibacter sp.
CTCCTGCACGCGGCCGCGCTCGTCGGCCAATTTGATGATGAACTCCGCCATGCCTCTGCCCGCCGGGGTTGTTGCCCCGGCTCTTCCGGGATTTTATGCTCAGGATTCAGGTTACCAGCTTCGGCCCATTCCCCACGCACCCGATAGACGCAAAGGACGAAGGCAGCGCTCAAAAGCGGAAGCCCGCCGAAGGGGGCCGGTCCACATTTTTATCTTCACATCGCCATGCGCTGTCATCATTTCCCCAAAATTCACAATTAAGGTGTTGCATCCGCTCGCGAATCGGGTATAAACTCCTCTCGGAGTTGAAACTCCACGTACGTCCGCGTCCACGCAGGGAATCCCCATCTTTGCGTCGAAACGGGCAGCCAGTCGGCCCAATCGGGCAGAGATCATCCGTGCAAAGACGGGACTTACCGGAAAACGGAGGTCTCAAATGAGAGTATTTCTGCGCCTGATGGCCGGGACAGTTTTCACTCTGTCTCTGGCAGGAGCTGTCGCATTTGGACAGCACTACACGCTCACCAATCTCGTTTCCAACGAGTCGGGGGCCGCATCCGTTACCGACTCAGACCTGATCAACCCCTGGGGCATGAGCCGCAGTTCCGGTTCCCCCTGGTGGGTCTCGGACAACGGCACGGGACTCGCCACCCTCTACAACGGAGCCGGGAGCAAACAAGGCATCGTGGTCACCATCCCCGCCGCCGTCTCCGGCAAGACCGGCACCCCCACCGGAACCATCTACAACGGAAGCTCGACCGATTTTCTGCTGGGACCCGGCCTTCCGGCGCGCTTCCTGTTTGCCACCGAAGACGGGACCATCGCCGGCTGGAACCCCGCCGCGGGGCTGGCTACGGGCGGCACTCCGCCCTCAACCATGGCGGTGACGATGGTCAAAACAACCGACGGCTCGATTTTCAAGGGAATGACCAGCGCGTACATGGGCACAGGCCTTTACCTCTATGTCGCCAACTTCGGCAAAGGCCGCGTCGATGTGTACGACACAACATTCAGTCGCGTTCACATGGGAGAAGACAGTTTTATGGATGAAGGACTCCCCGCCGGGTACGTGCCCTTCAACGTCCAGGCCATCGGCAATGACATTGTGGTCACCTATGCGATGAAAGAGGCGGGCATGACCGATGAAACCGACGGACCGGGATTGGGCCGCGTGGCAGTCTTCAACGCGTGGGGGCGTTTGCTGACGCGGCTCCAGCACGGAACCTGGCTGAATGCGCCCTGGGGTTTAGCTCTTGCGCCCACGGATTTTGGCCGCTACAGCCACGATCTGCTGGTGGGTCAATTCGGCAGCGGCAACATTGCGGCCTATGACCTGCCTTCGGGGCGCTTCGACGGCTTGCTGGAAGACTCCAGCGGCGCTCCTATTGCGATCGACGGGCTTTGGGGTCTCAATGTGGGAAACGCCAGCACCGGCAACTATAACGCCGCCTCCGCCCCGGCCGCCGAGGTCTACTTCTCTTCGGGTCCCGGCAAAGAATCCGGCGGCTTGGTGGGCACCCTCACCGCCCTGCCCGCGGAATTGCTCAAAGGAAACAACCAGTAATTTGCGTCTCTGGAATCCCCGCTTATCTCGCGAAGAGCGGGGATTCCGGCAACTCAACCAACCACCGTGTACCTTCCGCCGGCAATCTCCTCTTCCGCCTGCCGAATGCTCTCCGGACGGCCCAGATCGCGCCAGTAGCTCTCATCGGCGCGAAAGGCCAGAATCCGTTCTCCCTGCGCCGCCAGGCGCAAATAGGCGGAAATAATTGAAAATGCTCCCTCTTCTTCCAATTTCGAGAAGATTTGCGGAGAAAGGACGTGAATCCCGGAAAACGCCAGCGCTGTTAAATTTGGTTGCCGCTGGTCTCGATTTTGCGACCGGGGATCGATGATCTCCTCAACACTCCCAACTCGCCGTCCACACAACTGTCCAGCCTCATCGAAGAGCAACTGCCGCGAACTGGCGCGCTGCTGGACGGCCAGCGTAGCCAGAGCGCCGCTCTCGCGGTGAAAGCGCACCATCTCGCCCAGATCGATGGCGCTCAGAACATCCACATTGTGCAGGATGAACGGCTCCTGCCGGCTCCCGCTGAAAAAATGCGCGGACTTCTTCAAGCCGCCGCCGGTGTCCAGCAGTTCCTCTTCAAGAGAAACTGCAACCTTCATGCTGAAGTTGTTGTGAGCCTTCAGAAAATCGACCATCATCGCGGAGAAGTGATGCGCGTTGACGATCACCTCATCCACGCCAAAAGAACGCAGGCGTCGAAGAGTCATCTCCAGCAGCGTCCGCCCGTCCACCTCGACCAGCGCCTTGGGGCGGTCGTCCGTCAAAGGCCGCAGGCGCGTCCCCAGTCCGGCGGCCAGAATCATCGCCTTCATCGGCCCCTCTTCTCCTGCTCGATGTGCCGCACCACCACGTCCACGCCGCTGCCGCGCAGATGAGCAGCCAACTGCTCCGCCAGATAGACCGAGCGGTGCTGTCCGCCGGTGCAGCCGAAAGAGACCATCAGATTCTTGAAGCCGCGCTTCTGGTAGGCGCTCACGCTGGCATCCACCAGCCCCAGAACGCCGGCAAAGTACTGATGCACGCTCGGCTGGCGGTTCAGGTACTCGATCACCGGCGCGTCCTTGCCGGTCAACTGCCGGTACTGCTCCTCGCGCCCCGGATTGGGCAGGCTGCGCGCGTCGAAGACAAAGCCGCCGCCGTTGCCGCTCTCGTCCGCCGGCATCTCGCGGTGGAAGCTGAAGCTGAAGATCCTCACCGTCAACGGCTCCGAGGAGGCGGCCAGCCCTTGCAGCTTCTCCGAGGCCGTCAGCGCGTTGAGCGCCTCCATCAGCGCCGGTAGTTCGATGGGCAGCTGGACGTTGGCCGCCAGCCAGCGCAGATTCTTCAGCGCATACGGCACGCTCTGCAAAAAATGTGCCTTGCGCTCATAGAATCCACGGAAGCCGTACGCCCCCAGCGCCTGCAAGATGCGCACATAGACAAAGGCGTAATAATGCTCCATGAAGGCCGCATGGTCCACCGGGATGCAGCCGCCCAGGCACCCCAGATAGTGGTCGAGCAGCTCCTGGCGAAGCTCATGCGGAAGATCAGCTTTTCCATCGTAAAGCATTGAGGCTATATCGTATTGCAGCGCGCCCTTGCGGCCGCCCTGGTAGTCCAGAAAGTACGGCTGCCCATCGCGCAGCATCACGTTGCGCGACTGAAAATCCCGGTAGAGAAAGTAGTCGGCCTTGGCGCTCAGCAGAAACTCCGTCAGCCGGTTGAAATCATCCTCCAGCGCCTGCTCGTTGAAGGGCACGCCGGCCAGCCGCAGAAAATAGTACTTGAAGTAGTTCAGATCCCAGGTGATCGACTGGCGGTCAAAACTCGAGCGGGGGTAGCAGACGCTGTAATTCAGATCACGCCCGCCCTCCACCTGAAAACGCGGCAGCGCGGCCACCACTTTACGATAGGCTTCAACTGCCGCGGGAGCAAGGTCGTCGCCGCTGCGGTTCCGGCCAAGGAACTCAAAGAGCGTGGTGTCGCCCAAATCCTCTTCCAGGTAGGCCCCCGCGCTCAAATCCTCGGCATAAATCTCCGGAACCGGCAGGCCGCAGCGCCGGAAGTGGCGGGAAAACTCAAGGAATGCAATGTTTTCCTCGCGCACCGGATACTGAATGCCGATGGCGCTCCGATTCCCGCCGGTAAGCCGGACAATAGCCCTCCCGGAGCCGCCCAACTGGCCCTGCAGCGGCCGCGCCTCGTCCACCGGCAACTGAAAATGCTGTTCGAATAGCTGTTTTAGAACGTCCATGAATCTCTTTTTTGATAGTAAAAGAGTGAAAAAGTGAAAGAGTGAAAAAGTGAAGCGAGAATAGCGCAGTTGTTCACTGATTCACTCCTTCACTTTTTCACTCATGATTGTTACGCAATTCAATTGTCACAGTACTAAACAGCGTCGGAATAGATCAGACGGGCCAGCAGATTCTCGATCTGCTCCTGCTTGCCGGAGCGCGGTTGAGGGTTGATGCCGTTCTTGAGCGCTGCCGCCTCGATCTGATCGAGCGAGAGCTTGCCTTCCAGCATCGCAACCGCTTCGGGCGACTTCCAGCCGGCATAGCGCTCGGCGAGAATCGCATCGTAGCGGCCGTCTTCGATCAGCTTGGCCGCCGTCAGGAAGGCGCGAGCGCAGAGGTCTGCGCCGCCCACGTGCGCGTGGACCATATCCTCGGCGGTAAAGCTCTGCCGCCGCACCTTGGCGTCGAAGTTGCATCCGCCCTGGTTGAGGCCGCCGGCCTTGATGACGTGGTACATGCTTAGGGTCATCGACCAAAGCTCGTTGGGGAACTGATCGGTGTCCCAGCCGAGCAGCGCGTCGCCGCGATTGATGTCCAGCGATCCCAGGATGCCCAAGCCGCCGGCGGTGGCGATCTCATGCTCGAAGGTGTGTCCGGCCAGCATGGCGTGGTTGGCTTCGATGTTGACTTTGACTTCCTTTTCCAGGCCGAAGCGCTTGAGGAAGCCGTAGACCGTCG
Source organism: uncultured Occallatibacter sp. (assembly GCA_964450895.1). Taxonomy (GTDB): domain Bacteria; phylum Acidobacteriota; class Terriglobia; order Terriglobales; family Acidobacteriaceae; genus Telmatobacter. Next base: position 4,525 of record CAYVGW010000004.1, read on the forward strand.
CGGTGTCAAAGTCGTACTGGTGCGTGGTCGGCTCCTTGGGCTTGGGTTCAATCAGAATCTGGCCGTTAAAGCCGATCTTGTGCTTGTACTCGACCACTAGGGTTAGGAAGCGGCCCATCTGGTCGAGTTCCTGCTTCATGTTGGTATTGAGCAGCGTCTCGTAGCCCTCGCGTCCGCCCCACAGGACGTAGTTGGAGCCGCCCAGGCGCTTGGTGGCGTCCATGCAATTCTTCACCGTGGCCGCGCACCAGGCGAAGACATCGGGATCGGGATTGGTGGAGGCGCCGGCCATGAAGCGCGGGTGCGAGAAGAGATTCGCCGTTCCCCACAGCAGCTTGGTGGCATACTTGCTCTGCTTCTCTTCCAGATAATCCACGATCGTGTGGAAGTTCTTCAGGGTCTCGGCCAGCGTCTCGCCACCGGGCGCGACATCGGCGTCATGGAAGCAATAGAAGGGCAGGCCAAGGACGCGGAAAAGCTCGAAAGCTGCGTCGGCTTGCACTTTGGCTTGGGCAATCGGGTCGCCGGCGGCAAACCACGGGCGCTGGATGGTGGCGCCGCCAAAGGGATCGCCTCCACGCATCGCCAGCGAGTGCCAGTAGGCGACCGCGAAGCGCAGATGATCCTTGAGGGGCTTGCCGAGCACGACGCGGTCGGCGTCGTACCAGCGGTAGGCGAGGGCTTTCTCACTGGAAGGGCCCTCGTACTTGACTGTTTCAAAAGAGCTGAAGACTGTTTCCGGCATGGTGAATCTCCTGTCGATGAAGAAAAATCAATTTCGGGTTTGTGAGTTGCCCGGCCGTTCAGTTTCAATCCCGGAAGAGGCTGCACGCGGAGGAAAGATACGTGGTAAATCGTTTTTCCAGACGCTTTTCGGCTAGGTTGCTCAGACACTACCTTGTATCATAGCGCAACCCCTCGCCCAAGCACCCTGACGCAGCCTCTCGCCCCCAGGGCAACCGCATTTGAACTTCGCCAAACGCCCATCTTTGTCGCGATACTCATGCGGGCGGCTTTTCGGAGGGAGCAGGGGCATTTATGCCCCTGAAGAGAGACTTGGGCAGTCTGGCCTTTAGGCCCGGGGCTGAAGCCCTGTGGTTTCAGGCGTAAATTCAGGGGCATAAATGCCCCTGCTCCCTCCGGATGTTTCAAATGCGATTGCCCTGCCCTCGCCCAATTGACCGCACCGCTGGCCCCGCGCCGTAGGGGTAACATTGATCGCACAATAGCCCCGCGCCGTAGGAGCAACGGTAATTAGCCCAGCGCTTCAGCGCTGGGTGGGCGCAACCAACAATTTTTCTGGAGTCTCGGAGGGACGGCGCTCATGCTCCGCGCCCCTCAAATGTCTTTGCAAAAAAACCGGATTTTCCCTTTTTAAGAAGCTACTACTGCACTGTTTCTACGGGAGTTACGTCAGTCTTATCGGGTTCGAAGTGAAAGTGTAGAACCCACTCGCTGGCCACCGGCTGACCCGCCGTCCGCGCCGGCTGGAAGCGCCAGCGCCGCGCCGCCTGCAAGGCCAGGTTGGCGAAATATTGGCTCGATGAGGGCGATTCCAGCTCAGCGTTCGTTACCGCGCCCGTTGGATCAACGGCCACGCGCACGCCAATTTCCACTTTGCCGCGAATCGTCGCGCTTGCCTTGGCCGGCACCTCGGGCAAAACCTGCTCGGCGACCGCGCCCTTCCCACCCGCGCCGCTGGAGCGTTGTTTCTCCGCCACTGGCGCCGGAGCCGAAGCAGAAGCGGGCGTCGAAGCGGCAACTGGGGCCGGCGCGGGGGCCGGAAGAGCAGGCATTGCGGCCGCAGGCTGCTCGTCCGCACCGGGCGCCGGCTGAGTGGCCGGGTGGAAGTACGAATGCAGAACCGCAATGAGCGCAATCAAAACCAGCGCCGCGGCCGCCAGCGCCAGCCAGCGGGATTTGGGCAATCCTGGCGAGGAAGCCGGGCTGCCGTCGAGCCGGGCTTTGACCTCTGCAAGCGAGCATCGGCGCGCAGGATCGGAGCGCAGGCACTCCCGCGCAATGCCGGCATAAGGCTGCGGCAAAGAGCCGGGAATCTTCGGTTCCCCGCCGGACTCTCTCGCCCACACCGGCGGATGCTGGCTCAGCGCCTCGACCAGCGTAGCGCCCAGCGCCCAAATATCCGTGGCCGGAGAGAATGTTCCCGTAGCGCACTCCGGCGCATCGTAGATTCGCGGCGCGGAAACCCGGCTGCCGTGCGGGCCTGTCCCTTGCAGGCGGTCCGAAGAAAGCTTCAACTGATCGTCCACGACCAGAAGGTTCGATGGCTTGAGGCTGGCCTGCGCAAAGCCCTTTTCATGCAGATAGGCAAGCGCGTCCAGAATGGGCGGGAGCATCTCCGCCGCTTCAGCAGGCGTAAGCGGGCGCTCCGGCAGAATCTGAGAGAGATTTTCCTCCGCATACTCCGTCACCACATACAGCAGAGGGCCGGCGCCGCTGGGACAGAGGCCGGCATGAAAGAGGCGCATCAGGTGAGGATGAGAGAACGCCGATGTCCGGGTCCAGAGATCCAGGCGGGCCTCCGCCTCTCCGGCCTCGGCCAGGATGAGCTTGACGGCTGCCTTGCGCGGTCCATCCCCCGGCAATTCGGTGCGAAAGACGCTGCTCCGCTCTGAATCGCCCAGCCATTCCAGAAGGGGAAACCTGCCGTCGATGACCTGTCCTACCCAATCCTTGCGATTTGAGCCAGTGTTCATGACGTACACCATTCTAATCGAGCAGGGTGAGATTCATCGTTCAAAGTACAGATTTAAGCCGAGATAGGGAACATCACTAAAAAACCATGGATACTCCTTTTGCAGGACGCAAAAGCCCCGCCCTGCCCAAGATGGGGCGCAGGACGGGGCTGCATGAAGGCCGGCCTATCACAGACCGGAGAGGCTAGATGCACTGTCCGAATTGATATAGAGCAGCGCCGGCCTCCTGGCCGGCTGCGGCGTGGACCTCCCGGTCCACGCCGCACCCTAGAGCAACAGGACAAATCTCCTAAACCTTGATCGTCGCCTCGCCTTTGTGCCAGCCGCAGGGGGTGAGGCCGCCGTTTTGCAGGGCGTCCAGCACGCGGATCACCTCTTGCGGGTCGCGGCCGACGGAAAGGTCAGTCACGTAAACGAAGCGGATCTTGTTCTCCGGATCGACGATGAAGGTGGCGCGCTGGCTGACGCCTGCGTTGGGATCGAGGATGCCCAGGGCCGCGGAAAGCTCGCGCTTGATGTCGCTCAGCATGGGGAAGGGCAGATCCTTCAGCGAAGGCTGCTCATTGCGCCAGGCCCAGTGAACAAACTCGGAGTCGATGCTGGCGCCAAGCACCTGCGCGTTGCGCGCGGCAAACTCGGAGTTGAGCTGGCCAAAGGCCGCGATCTCCGTGGGGCAGACAAAGGTGAAGTCCTTCGGCCAGAAAAAGTAAACCTTCCACTGGTTGGCATAGCTGGATTCGGTGATCGGCTGGAAGGCCTTGCTGAGATCAAGATCGACGACGGCGGTTAATTCAAAGGCGGGAAATTGCGAACCGACAGAAAGCATTTCTTACACTCCTCCGGGATAGGTTGATGAGGTTGAATAGAGCGGGGGGGGAACCGACCTCCGCCAACGTACTCTTCGAGTCTCGGATGTCTCAGAGACTGGGAGAGGCAGATAGATCGCGCTGCTCAAAGCGGCATGATCTTGCTCACCTGAATAGATGCGCAATTCAGGAGGAAGGATTCCGATTCAAGAGTGAATCTCGAATTCCAGTCCCTCAGTCCCAAGTCCCTCAGTTCCTAGTCCCTAATTGGGCCGGTTGCCGCTGGCGGAGCGGCGGCGGAAGCGTTCGTCCACCGGCTGGCGGTCCTTGAAGCCGGAGTCGGCGGGGTGCCAGTGCTCAATGGACGGCTCGCCCATGCGCCAGCAAAGCAGCACAATCTCGTCTTCCAGGCGGCAGGGAAAATCCAGCAGGCCGGCATCCAGATCCTTCACCTGCACGCCGATCGAGTCAATCTCCGCCACGCTCTCACGCACGCGCTGAATGTGGGCCTCCATCTCGGTGCGCTGCCGGACCACGCTGGCCGAATCCACCTTCATGCCGCCGGTAATATAGATGCGGCGGGCCAGTTCAGCGAGGCCGCCTTCCACCTGCTGGGCCGCCAGTTTGCCCTCAATGGCGCGCTTGAGCAGCGACTCCAGCACGGGGAGCAGTGATTGCGCTTCGTCGAGAGTGAAGGTCTTCATGATGGATGCCCTTGCTTTCAGAATACGACAAAATGACGTGTTTTGCTGATCGGGTATAGCAGTAACAGTTTGTAGCGTCATTCGCCGCCCACGAAAAATGAAAAGGGCTACATGGATTTCTATCCCCTGTTTGCAAAGTCGCAGTTCTTCCATTTGCCAAATGACAAGATGTCGCCCGCGCCGTAGGCGCAGTGTTTATTAGCCCAGCGCTTCAGCGCTGGGTAAGCGCCACCAATAAACCACCGGAGTCCCGTAGGGACGGCGCGAAATCTTTCCAAGCTGATAATTTGAATGGAATCAACCGTTTGAAACCTTCGTGAAGAGTAGTTTCCTGGAATCCACAAACTTCAATCGGCCTTGTTCGCGGCGCGCGCAAACGGCCACTGCCCCAGCCTGCGCGCGCGGATCAGGTAGATCGCTGTGCCGGAGGCGGCAATTGCAGCGGCGACCGCCAGGCCGCCCAGCGCGTGAGAGCGGTTGACCAGCATAAAGATGAATCCCCCCATGGCCACCAGCGGCGGCAGCGGATAGAGCGGAATCTTGAAGGGCCGCTCCAGTTCCGGGCGCTGCGCGCGCAACAGCATCACGCCAATGTGCTGCAAAAAGAATTGCAGCAGGATGCGGGTAATCACCAGCATGGTAATCACCTCCGCCAGCGAGAAAAAGCAGAAGCCCGCCGCCGCCACACCCAGCGCCACCAGCGAGCGGTGGGGAATCCCGTGGCGCGGGTGTACGGCGGCGAGAAACTGGAAGTAGTTGCCGTCGCGGGCGGCGGCATAGGGCACGCGCGAGTAGCCCAGCAACAGCGAAAAGACCGAGGCGAAGGCCGTCCAGATAATCAGCGCGGCCATCAGCCGCCCGGCCACGGTGCCAAAGGCGGCTTTGGCGATGTCGGCCACCAGTTGCAGACGCACCGCAGCGCCTGCTCCGGCCTGCGCCGTCGCGTCGCGCATGGAGGGCAGAGCCGCCAGGTTCATGGCCACGTAGAAGGCCGCGACAAAGAGTACCGAAAGCAGAATGGCGCGGGGAATCGTCCGCTCCGGACGCTTCACCTCGCCGCCCAGAAAGCAGATGTTGTAATAGCCCCAATAGCAGTAAGTGGTCAGCAGCGTGGCCTGCGCCAGACCGCCCAGCGCCGCAGGGAGGGTCAGCGCGGGCGAGGCGGGCATCTGCCAGCCGCCGTGCGCAAAGCCGGAGACGATCACCCCGGCAATCGCCGCTAAAACTCCGGCAAAAAGCACCCAGGCCAGCCGCGTGACTGAACTCAGGTTGCGGTAGAGCAGCGCCGTGACCAGCAGGCAGACGCCAGCGGCGGCCAGGTTCGAGCCATGCAGCGCGGGCAGGGCGGCAAACGGCGCACGGTCCAGCCCCGGCCAGAACCAAGCCAGAAAGCTGGAAAGCCCGATGCAGCCGGAGGCAATCGAGAGCGGCGCGGTGAAGCTGACCTGCCAGACGTAGAGAAAGCTCAGCCAGTTTCCCGCCCTGTCCGGCCCGTAGATCTCGCGCAGAAATGCATAGGAGCCGCCGGCGCGCGGAAAGGCTGCGCCCAGCTCCGCCCACACCAGCCCGTCGGCCACGGCGATGACCGCGCCCAGCACCCAGGCCCAGACGGAGAGCCGGTAGCCCGCCGCGGCAATCACCAGCGGCAGCGTGATGAACGGACCTACGCCGATCATCTCCAGCATATTGAAGGCGACCGCCGAGCGCAGGCCGATGCGGCGCTGGAGGGGGGCGGAGGATGAGGAGGGGGCAAGATTCATGAGGTACTTTCGCTCCCCGGATTGTACACTGACGGAAAGTATGTTTCTTGCCGATAAGAAAAAACAAGCAGCAGGCGCGGCCACAGCATGTCTGATTCTGGCCGGCGCACTCTCTGTACGCCTGGCTGGACAGCAGCCCACAAAGCAGGCAAACCAGCCGACCGCGCCCGCTGTGCTCTCTTCCCTTCCCTTGCCGGAAGCGAGCGAGATTGCGCTTCCGCTTGCCGAAGATCGCGGCGCGGCGGCTCTGGAGCAATCCCTCAAGCGGCTACAGACCACGGCCAGCGTGCTAATGATCGTCGCCCATCCCGACGACGAGGACGGCCCGCTGCTGACCTACCTGAGCCGGGGCTTGGGCGCACGCGCCACGCTGCTGACGCTCACCCGCGGCGAGGGCGGCCAGAACGCCATGAGTGGAGACGCCTACGACGCGCTGGGCCTGATCCGCACCAACGAACTCCTCAAGGCCGACGAGTACTACGGCGTCCAGCAGCTCTGGGGGACGGAGGCGGACTTCGGCTTCTCCAAGACGCAAGAAGAATCCTTCGCCAAATGGAGCCACGACCGCGTCCTATACGACGCCGTGCTGGCCGTCCGCCAGGTGCGCCCGCAGGTCATCGTCTCGACTTTTGTCGGCGGAGTCAGCGACGGCCACGGCCACCACCAGGTCTCCGGTGAAATTGCGCAGGAAGCCTTCAAAGCCGCCGCCGATCCGGCGGTTTTTCCGGATCAATTGAAAGACGGCCTCCAGCCCTGGCAGCCGCTGGCCGTCTATTCAATGGTCCCTTTCGCGCCGATCAAAGACGGGCAAATCTTCGACTACGCCACCGGCAAATGGGCCCCGGCGCGCTTCAAGAATTACGTCACCGGCGAGTGGACGGAGGGCGCTCTCTCCGCGGATGTGACGATTCCAGTCGGCAATCTCGACCCGGCGCTGGGCCGCAGCTATGTGCAGATTGCCCGCGAAGGCTGGGGCCAGCAAAAATCGCAGAACGGCGGCGCTAACCCCGCGCTGAGCGGTCCGGCAACGACCAGCTATCATTTGTGGGCCGTTGCGCCGAAAGCGAAGAGCGGAGACGGCAGCTTCATAAATCTAGACCTTTTTCAGAATTCAAAAGTTACCGTCGATACAAGCGTGACGGGCTTGGCGCGCCTCGCGGGGAGTGCGTCGCCAACATGGCTAACCGATGGACTGCACAAAATCGACACCGGACTCACCGCGTTCACGAACGACTGCGAAAACCAAGTCGGCCTCGCTGCGGCGAACAAGCTCATGCCGATATACCGGGAGACGCTCGATCTCTACGCCCGCGTCAAGGCAAGTAACCTCAACGCTGAGGCGAAAGCGGGCCTCGATCTCGAACTTGGCGAGAAGATTGCCCAATTCCAAACGGCATTAAGAAATCTGCTTGGCCTCGACATGTTGGCGTTTGTCAGCCGCGGCGGAGGCGGTCAGGGCTACGGTGGTCGCGGCGCATCCGCCGACGAAACCGCGCGCGGCGTGTTTGCGAGCGAAGAGTTTGGCGTCCATCTGCATCTTTCGCGGGCACTGGGCCAAATGCTCCTGAGCCGTGCTTGGCTCGAAAGCAGCGGGGGCCCGCCGTGGAAGATCGAAGGCTCAGCCGGCCCTACTGACGCACAAGCTGGATCGCTTGTGATTGACCGCACTTTTCCGGTACACGTGCCTGAAGACGCCGCGCCCACCGCACCTTTCTTCACGCGCCCCAACGTCGAGCAGCCCTACTACGACCTGACCCAGCCAGAGTACCGTCTACGCTCCTTTGCGCCGTATCCGCTCACAGCCTGGGCAGAGTTCACCTTTGACGGCTTGCCCATCCGCATCGGCCAGGTGGTGCAAACGATGGCCCGCGTTCCCGGCGTGGGCGGGGTCTATGAGCCGCTCGTCGTCACGCCCGCCATCGGCGTGCGCATGGAGCCAGAAGCCCGCATCCTGCCGCTGGACGGCAGTGCATTGCCGGTGCGCGTCACCGTCCACGCCCAAGCCGCCGCCGAGGGCACGGTCTCACTCAATCTGCCCGCCGGATGGAAGTCGCAACCGGCCGAGGCTGCCTTTCATCTGAACGCTGCTGGCGACTCGGAGCCGCTGGTCTTTTCTGTCTCGACAGATGACGCCACGACGGGAGCGTACAGCATCAACGCCGCAGTTCATGCCACTCCAAACAGCCACACGCCCGCGCTAACTCCGCCAACTACGCTAACCACGCTAACTCCGCACGAATACACCACCGGCTGGCAGAGCATCGGCTACACTGGCCTTCGCCCCTACAACCTCTATAAGCCCGCGCAGATGAAAACGCGCAAGATCGACGTGAAGCTGGCGCACGATTTGCGCATCGGCTATGTGATGGGCACCGGCGACCTGGTTCCGGAGGCCATCGAGGGCCTGGGCGTCACGCCGCACCTGCTCACCGCCGCCGAGCTGACCTCCGGCGACCTTTCCGCCTGGAATGTGATCGTCGTCGGCATTCGCGCCTACTCCGCGCGGCCGGAGCTGACCGCGGCCCAGCCCCGCCTCAACGAGTTCGTCCGCCAGGGCGGAACGCTGATTGTGCAATACCAGAGCGGCAGCTTTCCTGCCCCGCTGCCGCTCGCGCTGAGTCCGCGCTCGGAGCGCGTGGTGGATGAAGCCGCGCGAGTCAAGCTGCTGGAGCCTGCCAACCCATTGTTCACCTGGCCTAACTCGATTACCGCCGCCGACTTTGACGGCTGGGTGGAGGAGCGCGGCCACTCCTTCCTGGATAGCTGGGACGCAAGTTACACCGCGCTCACCGAGACCGCCGATCCCGGTCAAGCTCCGCAGCGCGGCGGGCTGGTTGTAGCTCACTTCGGCAAGGGGACTTATATTTATGTGGCGTACGCGCTCTATCGCCAGCTACCGGAGTTAGTGCCGGGAAGTTATCGCCTGCTGGCGAACCTGCTGAGCGCGGGCCGGGAAGATGCGCCGCGCCCGTAGCGGTTTCCCATAGATTGAGGAAGAAACCCGCGTGGACCGGGAGGTCCACGCCACAGCCGGCCGGGAGGCCGGCGCTGCAATTTCATGTCACGCAAGCCGGTAACGCCGGCGGGAAGGTATCTTATCAAAACCTATAACTATCTTTGTTAATTTAAGGTAAATATCTCCCTCCGTTTATCCCCTCTTCCCGGCCTATTGTTAAAAATGCGTAAATTCGTCATATATTCATAATTCTCTGCGAGTCTAGTAATCGAAAGCGGCCAATCACTCAGCTTGCGAGAAAATCGCATTTGCGGCCGCCGGTATGCATCCTGCAAACTCACCGGGACACGATTCGGATTCATCTTAGGAATCTGCGGGATGCGAAAGTCAAAAGCGCTCGATCCGACCAACGGGCGCAGTTGCGATTCAAACCGAATTTGAAAGGAAAATGAGAGGCCCCATGAACTTCAAACTCAAAATTGCCGCCGCCGCAATGCTGGCAGCGTGCGCCGTTGTTTCCTACGGACAGTCAACGGAGACCCAAAAGCCGGTGAAGAAGCACAAGAAGGTTGAAGCGACTCCCGCGCTCGTGGAAGTGAAGAAGACCAAGGCTCCCGCGCCGCCTTCCGTCGAAGAGCAGATTCAGGCGCTGAAGCACGAACTGGAAGGGCAGATCGACAGCCTCAAGACCGATCTGGCCAACAAGGACGAGCAGTTGAAGCTGGCCCAGCAGACGGCCGCCGCCGCCCAGGCGCAGGCCGCCAAGGCCGAGGCCGCCTCCATGTCCCAGCAGCAGGCGGTCACCGACAACGCGGCTGCCGTCACCACACTGCAATCCTCGGTCACCGACCTCAAGGGCAATCAGGCTTCGCTGGCCGCCACGGTCTCTGACGAAAGCACCAAGATCAAGAAGGACTTTGAGAGTCCCAGCGCTCTGCGCTACAAGGGAATCACGATCACCCCCGGAGGCTTCATGGCGGCTGAAACTGTTTACCGTCAGAAGGCCACCGGCGCGGATATTCCCACCGCACTCAGCTCGATTCCCTTCAACGGAACCAGCTCTGCCGCACTGAGCGAGTTCTACGGCTCTGGCCGCCAGTCGCGCATCTCGATGCTGGCCGAGGGCAAGACCGCCTCCGCCACCTATCGCGGCTACGTAGAGGCCGACTTCCTCGGTGTCGGCACCAGTTCCAACAACAACCAGTCCAACAGCTACGTGCTGCGCCAACGCGTGGTTTGGGCCGACGCCACCCTCAACTCCGGCCTCTCTTTCCAAGGCGGACAGATGTGGTCTCTCGCGGCCGAGCGCGCCAAAGGCTTGTCCAACTTCTCCAGCGACGTAAAGACTCCGCTCACCATAGACCCGAACTACGTACCTGGCTTCGTCTGGACCCGTCAGTACGGCTTCCGCGTGGTCGAGACCCTGAAGCATGTCGCCTTCGGCATCTCGCTGGAAAATCCGCAGACCCTGCAGGGCGGCACCAACTGCCCCGCCAACTACTGCCTCTGGGGCACCACCTCGGCGCAGAGCAGTTCCTACAACGCTGTCAACGCGACCTACAGCTATAACATGGGACCGGACGTGATCGCCAAGGTTGCCGTCGATCCAGGCTGGGGGCACTATGAGTTCTTCGCCATCGGCCGCTTCCCGCATTACGAGCTCTATCCCAGCGGTTCCACCACAGGCATGAGCACCCAATCGCGCAGCTCGGGCGGCTTCGGCGGCAGCCTCCGCGCCCCCATCTTCGGCAAGTACGGCGACTTCGGCATCTCCGGCATTTACGGCGATGGCGTGGGCCGCTACGGCGACACCACCCTCGCCGATGTCACCTTCGACTCCACCGGCACCATGTACGCCCTGACCAACGCCTCGGCATTGTCCTCCATCGAGCTGCACCCGACCAAGCGCCTGACCCTCTACAGCAACTTCGGCGAGGACTTTGTTGGACGCCTCAACACCAACGCCGCCGGCACCACGGGCTATGCGCCGATTAACGCGACTCTCGCATCCGTCAACAACTCCGGTTGCAACGTCAATGTACTGCCTACCGCCGGCACCACATCCGCCAGCGCGGGAAGCTGCAGCGGCGCCAACAAGTTCGTGCAAGAGTTCGTCGGCGGCTTCTGGTATGACTTCTACAAGGGGCCGGCCGGACGCATCCGCTACGGCTTCCAGTACGGCAACCTCACCCGTGCCATCTGGGGCAGCGTCAACACTCCCCAAGCGGATGCCACCGAGAACCAGTTCTATACCAGCTTCCGCTACTATTTGCCGTAACCCCGCAAACCAGCGGCACCGGCAACAGCGAAAGAGGCAGCCCACGCGGCTGCCTCTTCTGCTTTCCGCGCCGAAAAGGCCCGAAGTGTAAGATGAAGGCCTCAGGCCGGGATGCGATTCCGGCGTCAAGAATGCGATGAACAAAACAGAGAAGCTACTCGACAGGATCGCCCAACTCCTCCGCGGACAGACCACCCTCTCGCTGGCCACCACCGGCGAAGACGGCCAGCCCTGCGTAGCGCCCCTCTTTTACTTTGTGGATGAAGACCTCTCGCTCTATTGGCTCTCCTCGGCGAGCAGCCTGCACAGCCGCAACCTGCTGCGCACGCCCCACGCCGCCGCCACCGTCTACTGCGCCGCGCAAACCTGGCGCGAGATACGCGGCGTGCAGATGCGCGGGCCGGCGAGCATCGTCGCCGAGCCGCGGCGCCGAGCCGCGATCACCGAAAGCTATTGTGAGCGATTCAAATTAGGAAGGATTCTTCGCATGCCCGTAAGACAAAGCTCCTTGTTTGTCTTGCAACCGGAGTTTTTGCGCTTTATCGACAATTCCAGAGGCTTCGGGTCCAAATTTGAACTCGCACGCACGCTGCTTGGCTGGAGTTCCACCTGCCCGCCCGCATGATCTCCCCTCCGCCGTTGGCGGAACGGATTTTATCGTCAATTGTTGGCATTTTCATCGATTCCTTGTACTTCGCGGTGTAGAAATGGAGCTGAGGAAATCCTGTGGAAATCCTGGCGATAATATCGATTGACAGGGCCTTTTTTCTGGTGCATGATCTTCCCGAAATGGCCTTGAGGCCGGCGTGTACCAAATACGGAATCCGTACTGAGAATTTCGTGAACCGGCGTAGGCTTTCCTTGACCTGATTCCCTAGACTGACTTCATTCGGCATCGATAGGCAGGTTCATATGGTGGTCAAGACACAAAGCAAAGGACGCGGAGTTACCGGACTTCATGTGGGCGCGAATAACGTCCGTCGCTATTTTCCCAAGCAGGTTTCCAGCATCGAGTTGCAATTAGGACATTTGCAGATCGAGTGCGGGTTGAAACCTGATTTTTGGCAGGGTGAGCCGGAGATCTTCGATCCTCGCCTCTGCGCTTGGCTGGAATCCCGTCATATGCACGCGAAAATCGACCGGGCAAGCGTGCCGCTGGCGATGATCCCGGAAGGCAATAATTGTTTCCGCCTGCAGCCGGTTCGGGCCAACGGGCAAATCCACACAAAAATGCCCATGGCCCTCGCCTGACTCAACTCCCGGCGCTTCCCCGCGCGGCTGCACAGCCTCAGCAACGTTGTGCAGCCGCAGTGAAGTTGCGCGCCGCAATTTACTCGCTCTTCGGTGGAAAGGAACAAGCGTGGACCGGGAGGTCCACGCAACAGCCGGCCGGGAGGCCGGCGCTACAGCTTCATCTCCCGCAGCCAGTAATTGATCCCTGATCCCTGTTCCCTGTCTTGATAAACTCAATACAGGATGACCAGTTCACAACTGCAAAACGCCATTGAACACCACTTCGCCGCCGGAGCCCACGCCGTCGGCGAGTCCGCCGCCATGTCGGCCTTTCTGCTGCTCCGCGCAGCTCTGGAGAGCGGAGAAATCCGCGCCGCCTCGCCGGACCCCGCATCCCCCACCGGGTGGCGCGTCAATGCCTGGGTCAAGCGCGGCATTCTCTTGGGCTTCCGCCTGGGCGCGCTGAAGGAGTTTCCCTCCGGCGGCTTCTCGTTTGTGGACAAGGGCACCTTTCCCATGCGCCACTTCAACGTGGCGGATGGCGTGCGCGTGGTGCCCGGCGGCTCGGCGGTGCGCAGCGGAGCGTTTGTGGCTCGCAGCGTCGTCTGCATGCCGCCTATGTACATCAACGCCGGCGCCTGGGTGGACGAGGGCACGATGGTGGATTCGCACGCCCTGGTCGGCTCCTGCGCCCAGGTCGGCAAGCGCGTTCACTTGAGCGCCGCGGCGCAGATTGGCGGCGTGCTGGAGCCGGTCAACGCCAGCCCGGTGGTGATCGAGGACGATGTGCTGGTGGGCGGCAACTCCGGCGTCTACGAGGGCACGATCGTCCGCCAGGGCGCAGTGCTGGCCGCCGGAACCATCCTCACGCGCGGAACCCCGGTCTTCGATCTGGTCAACGGGAAGATTTTGCGCGCCCAGGGCGAGTCGCCGCTGATCATCCCGGAAAATGCCGTGGTCGTCCCCGGCTCCCGCGCCGTCAGCAAGGGCAAAGGCGAGGAGTGGGGCCTGAGCCTCTACGCCCCGGTGATCGTCAAGTATCGCGACGAAAAGACGGACCTGAGCACGACTCTGGAAGAGCTGCTGCGTTAGAAAATTTCTCCTGTTGCCGTAGAATGCCACGTGGACCGGGAGGTCCACGCCACAGCCGGCCAGGAGGCCGGCGCTACGCTATACCATTCGGAGAAATGCGTTAGCGTCAAGGCTGCGCTTGTATCTCCAGCAGCTTGCGGACGCGCTGCTTCACGCTTCCTGGCTGTAGCGCGGGCAAGAGCGCCAGCCCCTCTTTGGCTGTCGCGCGGCTCTTCCCGGTCTGACCGGCAGCGCGATAAGCTTGGGCCAGTGTCAGCAGCATGAACGGAATGTGCCGGCGGCTCAACGCCACTGCGCGCTCGGCGCACGCCGTGGCAAATGGAGGATCTCGGAGTGAGGCTGGTTCAACGATTAACAGATCGTTCGCCGTCATATCGAGAATCAGCGCCGAGGCCTGCTCTTTGCGCGCCAACTCTTTCATGCCGTTGATGCCCTGTTTCGCCAGCGCGACGGAAGCCGCCGCGGTATGCAATTGATACTGAATGGTTCCCAAGCGCGCCTGCGCGTCTGCCCGGGCAAGCAGCCAATCCTTATCCGAGGGCTCTTGCTTCATCGCCTGGCCGATAACGCTCAAGGTCTGACTCCAGAGCTTTTGTGCTTCTTCCAGGTTACGCCGCCGGCTGATTTTCACGGCTCCCAGATCAGGATTGGCCGCGGTTTCAAAGCCCAGGGCTTCGAAATTCAATGCAACTTTCAGATCTGTAAGAGCACGTGAATCGTGCGGGTCCGCCGCGACAAATTTCTGGTAGATCGCCACCGCCTCTTGAAACGATTCATCGGCCTTGGAGTACTCTCCCAACTGAATCAGCGCGGCCCCTTCCTTGCGCCGCAAGATGGCTCTCATGCGCACCATTGAGAGGTTTTTCTGTTCGTCTTTAGGAAGAGAACTCAGCTCCTGCAAGCCCTTTTGAAATTCCTTCAGCGCCAGGGCTGGGTCGGTCTCCATCTCTGCGCTGCCGATCTTTCCGCGATTGATGAAAAGCCCTCTCTGCGCGCGCAAAAAGTGGGGATTGATGAGCAAAGCGTTTTCGTCCAGTGCGACCGACTTGCGATAAGCCGCCAGTACCGAGGATGAGTCGGCCAGGCTGGTTGCGCCGCTTTGGGCTAGTTCGTCTCCCAGAACGCTATTTGCGCTGGCAATATCGCAGATCAGGGCGGGCGGAGGATTGCCCATCGCAAGCAGCCGGTCATAGATCTCGACCGCTTTGCGCATGGCCGGAATAGCCTCTTGGATTGGCGTATCTCCGAAGAGAATCTCGCTGCGAGACTGGAGCGCATAGGCCAGCGCCCGTAACGCCTCGCGGTCTTTGGAGCCGTCGAGGGCCAGCGGTTCGGCCAGGGCAATGGCCTTGTTGATACTGACAATTGCGCCCGCGGCGTCGCCTAGATTCTGGTCATAATCGTTGCCCTGAAGGTTAGCCAGCCGCGTATAAGCATCGACCAGATCAAGCTGCGTCTGGCGGTCGCCATCCGCGTCCTTGGCCATGCGGTCCAGGTGTTCGAGGACGCGCGTCACCAGCAGCTTCTGCGCGCCGGTCGAGCCGGGCAGTTCCTTGATGGCTTCATCCAGCTCGGAGAGCAGGCTGTTGCTGAGCTGGCGCAGATCGGCCGAGCGCGCCTCCGCCTTGCGCCGCTGCTCAGTGGCCACCTTGGCCTGCCACAGAACGCCCGCAATGCCGGCAAAAAAGGTTACATTCAGCACCATTGCGGCCAGCAGGCCAAAGCGGTGGCGGCGGGCAAATTTGCAGGCCAGATAGCGAATCGTGCCCTGGCGCGCCCCCACCGGCTGCCCCTCCAGATAGGCGCGAACATCATGAGCCAGTTGCTCGGCGGTCAGATAGCGCTCCCTGGCTTCCTTGCGCAGGGCCTTGTCCAGAATCGCCGCCAAATCCGCATCCAGTGGCTTGCCGGAGCCAACCGCCGTAGTCGGCCGGCGCGGCGCCTGCGTGCAGATCACCCGCAGCATCTCGCCCGTGGTCAGTTCCTTGAACTCGTAGGGAGGCTCGCCGGTCAGCAGTAGATACAGCAGAACCCCCAGCGAGTAGGTGTCGCTGGCCGTGGTGATGGGGTTGCCCAGCACCTGCTCCGGGCTGGCGTATTGAGGCGTGTACGACTGAAAGCCCTCGCGCGTCTGCTCGCTTCCCGGCGCGCTCTGCGCCGGAGAGAGCAACTTGGCGGTTCCAAAGTCCAGCAGCCGCGGCGTTCCGTCCCCGGCCACCAGGATGTTATCGGGCTTCAGATCGCGGTGGACAACAAAGTTCTGATGGGCAAACTGCACCGCCTCGCAGACCCGCAGAAAAAGCTCCAGCCGCTGCGCCACGCCAAGCTGATGCTGCAGGCAGAAACGATGTATCGGCAGCCCATCCACGTACTCCATCACCAGATACAAATCACCGGCCGCGGTCACGCCGCCGTCCAGCATGCGGGCAATGTAGGGATGCTGTAACCCAGCCAGAATCTGACGCTCCTGGCGAAACCGGCTCTGGAAGACGCCCGTCGCCAGCGGCAGGTCGATCAGCTTGATGGCCACCTTCTGCTCGAACTGTCCATCGGCGCGATGGGCCAGGTACACCGCGCCCATGCCGCCCCGCCCGAGAAGCCGGTCCAGAAGGTACGGGCCAATCTGACGTGATTCCTCTTGCGCCTCCCGGCCCGTTCCCGGCTCTTGACGGCGCGCGGCGGCCAGCCGCTCTTCTTCCTCGCAGGATTCCAGCAGCAGGCGCACCTCGGCGGCCAGATCCTCATCTCCAGCACAACGGCTGGCAATCAGTTCACTGCGCGCTTCGCCCGAAGCCGCCAGTGCCTCATGGAAGATCGCCTCAATGCGCAAAAAGTTTTCCGTCGTCTCGACCATTTGAGCGATCACTCCATCCGTAGCCGGTGAATCTTAATACAGAGTGCGGCAACAGAAGCCAAAATGCTTCAAACCCCTCCGCCATGCTCGTGAATCTCATGGTGCAGTCGCCGGAAAAGCCAGCTTTTGATGAACTTCAGTTCGCGATCCACGGTAGATCTGGAGACTTGCATCAGACCCGCGGTCTCCTCCGAGGTGCAGCCCAGAAAGTAGCGCAACTCCACCAACTGGACCTTTTGCGCATCCAGCGCCCCCAGCTCGTCCAGCGCGCGATTCAGGTCCAGAAGCTCCGGGCTGTCGATATTGATCCACGCCAGATCGTCACTGAGCGGAACCCGCTCCAGCCCGCCCCCCCGCATCTGCGCCTGCGCCTCCCGTGCGTGATCGATCAGAATCATGCGCATCACCTTGGCCGCAAAGGTGTAGAAATGCCGGCGATCCTCCCACGAGGCCTTTTTCTGGTTGAGCAGGCGGAGATAGAGTTCATGGACCAGTACGGTTGCCTGGAGGACATCCGGATTCCGCTCCCGGCGAATGTAAGACGCAGCCACCTCCCGCAGATGGGTGTAGACCAGCGGCATCAGCTCCTCAAAGGCCGACGGCTCCCCATCCCTCCACTTTGCCAAAAGTAAGGTGATCTCTCCCTTGGCTGGCTGCAAATCCGCCTCCGCGCGCGTGATGCCCGCTTTCTACGCCAAGTTTATCATTTTCCATTTCTTCCCCGTACCCTTCCCACGCGTCCCCATCGCACGCTCTCCGCGGGCGATTCGCCTCCGCCGGAACGCTTGAAGCATTTTTCCTCCGTCTTGCGCACTCTCTAGTGTGCGATTAAAAGTACGATAGTCGCGGAATCGAAGAATAAAGATCCATTAAACTCTTCGATTCCGCGCCATTTCCCTTTTTCCCCAGATCCCTGAGAGGGACGT
This sequence comes from uncultured Occallatibacter sp., assembly GCA_964450895.1. GTDB lineage: Bacteria > Acidobacteriota > Terriglobia > Terriglobales > Acidobacteriaceae > Telmatobacter. The sequence goes on from CAYVGW010000004.1 coordinate 21,851, forward strand.
CCTTTTCTCGCAAACCGTATGAACGCGGCTTCCCAGCCACCGGGCGTGCCTTGAGTCCATCAAGGCGCGCTTGATCCTGGACGCCGGAAGCGATTGACCTGCCCGCCGCACAACCTGCTGACCCGCTAATGCGCATCCCGGCAAATTGGCAGCCAACGTGCAGGATTGTATGGCAGCGCATCAATGGGATGGCTTTCGCATTTCTGATGTTCCTGTAATCTCCGGGCGCCCCATCCTTGCCGCGTCTTTGTTTGGGTGGCAAGAGTGGGAGACAACAAAGCCTGCCTTACAGCAACTATGGAAATGCTCTAATCCATGGAGAAGCCAGCCTCTCCAACAATCTGGCTCATGAGGAGACTCTTATGTTTATCTCTCGCCTAAAATCCATACAACAGAAAATCACCGGCAATCCCGGACCACAGCCGCAGTTTGTCGCCTGGACAAACCAGATGAGGGTGGAGGTGAAGCTGCTGGACAACGATCACAAGAAACTCCTGATTCTGCTCAATGAATTGCACGATTGCGCTGCCAGCCGCTACGCCAAGCCGATTCTCGAAATGATTCTGGAAAGCCTGCTGGGAAGTTTGCGCGCACATTTTGTCCATGAAGAGCGGATTTTTACGGAAACCGCCTACCCCAGCGCGGCCGTGCAAGAGTGTGAGAACGAACTGATGATCGAGCGCCTCAAAGTTCTGCAAGCGCGCTTCAGAAAATGTACGGATTGGGAGAGTTCTCTGCAGGTCGTTCAGTTGCTCAAAGACTGCATCTTTGAGCACCTTCAAAGCCCCGGCCATGCGTATCTGACGCAACTCAAATCGGAAGATATGGATGCGATTCTGGCCGCCACTGAAGCTCCAACCCAGGATGCGCTGAATAAGCCGGCCGCTGGCCCCAGAATCCTGCAAGGCGCCTGGTAGGCCCAGTTCCTCCACAGGCAAGCATCCCCTGCCTCACCCGTGTTACAATAAAGTGGGGTTAGTTCGTCTGTTTGAGAGCCTTTGTTCCATGGAGTTTTCATTCCAAAGCAGCGCATCCATGGTGAAGGAGGCTCCGAAAGTGCTTGCCGGCGGCTAAAAATCGTATCCGCGGAAGCTGGGCATTCATTTTGAATGCCTGCCGCTCTGGCCGCATTGTTTTACTTGGTCGTGCCACCTTGGTTGCGTATGGTCTCTGCCTCCTTTCCGAGGCCGTGATACTTTTCGCCCGACCCGCACAATAGAGCCTGAGTCGTTGTGCGCAACCTCAAGAACGACCTTCGTTCTGGATAGGACCGTCGCATATGCCGCTCATTGCCTGGACCAGCCAACTGAACGTCGGTGTGAAACTGCTGAATAACGACCACAAGAAGCTGGTGATTCTCATCAATGACCTGCACGACGGCCTGGTGACGGGTCAGGCCAAGCCGGCGTTGGAAAACATATTTGAAATGCTGGTCAGTTTTACCCGCCTTCACCATGCCAATGAGGAAAAGCTTCTTGCCGATGCCGGCTATCACAACACCCTGATGCACAAGCTGGAGCACGGCCAGATGCTGGAAGAGCTTTTGGAATTGCAAATCCGCTTCATCAACACCGCGCAGTTGGGCGTTGAGATGGAGACCATGCACCAACTCCGCGTCTGGCTTTTCAGGCATATTCAGGGCGCCGATCAGCAGTTCGCCTCACATCTCAAGACAGTCAACGTGGAGGCCATCCTGGCCGGATGGAAGACGCCCATCGAGATGCCGCGCAGAATCCAAGCCAGCGAAACCAGAATCGAGCAGGGCGTCTGGTAGCTTTCGCCCTCTTCCCGATATGAACACCTTCCCCAACGACTGCGCTGGAGAGCCCCAGCCAACCCAAATGAGCACAATGAGGCATCCACCCACGCCCATCGGTGTTAGCATCGAATTTGACAGATGCATACAAAAAAACTGAAAATCATTCCCCTGGGCGGTCTCGGCGAGTTCGGCATGAACTGCCTCGCCCTCCGCTGGGAAGACGACATTATCGTGATCGACGCCGGGCTGATGTTCCCGGAGTCGGAGTTGCTGGGCGTCGATGTGGTGGTTCCGGACATCTCCTACCTGGTTGAAAACAAAGCGCATGTCCGCGCCATCATCCTTACCCACGGGCACATGGACCACATTGGCGGCCTGCCCTGGATCTTGAGCGAAATCAAGGCGCCCGTCTACGCCACCGAGTTCACCCTGGCCTACGTCGAGGGCAACCTTGAAGAGCATGGCTTGCTGGACGAGACCGAGCTGGTCGAAATCGTTCCCAAGGAAAAATTCTCGATCGGCCCCTTCACCATCGAGCCGATTCACGTCACCCACTCGATTGTGGACGCCGTCTCGCTGGCCATCGATACCCCGGTCGGCGTCGTCATCCATACCGGCGACTTCAAGATCGACCTCGCCCCGCTGGACGGTAAGTCCTTCGATCTGCACACCTTCGCCGAGTACGGCAAGCGCGGCGTTCTGGCCCTCTTGCAGGATTCGACCAACGTGGACCGCTCCGGCTACACGCCCAGCGAATCGGCCGTCATTCCCCGCCTGGACGAGATCGTCTCCCGCACCAAAAAGAAGCTCTTCTTCAGTTGCTTCTCCTCCTCGGTCTTCCGCATCCGCATCGCTCTCGACCTGGCCCGCGCCCATGGCCGCAAGGTGGCGCTGATCGGCCGCTCGATGATGGAGAGCACGGAGATCGCGCAGGATTTGGGCTATATCGATGTCCCCAACGGACTCATCATCAATCCCAGCCAGATGCGCGACTACTCGCCCGAGCAGTTGATGATCCTCATCAGCGGCACCCAGGGCGAGCCGATGAGCGCCCTCAGCCGCGCCGCCGTGGACAACCACAAGCACGCCCGCATCGACGCCGGCGACACCGTCGTCCTCAGCTCGCGCATCATTCCCGGCAACGAGAAGAGCATCTTCCGGGTCATCGACCATCTTTATCGCCGCGAGGCCAACGTCATCTATGACAACGGCTCCGCCGGCCTGATCCACGTCAGCGGCCACGGCTCGCAGGAGGAGCTGCGCCTGCTCATCAACCTGGTCCGGCCCAAGTTCTTCATCCCCGTCCACGGCAACTACGGCAACCTGCGCAAGCACGCCCAGTTGGCCCTGGACACCGGCGCCGTTGAAACCTCCATCGTCATTGAAGACGGCGACGTACTCGAACTGGACAAGCACAACGCCCGCAAAAAGGACAAGGTCACCACCGGCCGCATTCTGATCGACTCCGGCTCCAATACCGATGTTGTTGAAGACATGGTCCTGCGCGACCGCCGCATCCTCAGCGAAGACGGCGTGGTGCTGGTCGTGCTGGCCATCAACAAGCGCACCGGCAAGGTCGAGCAGCAGCCGGAGGTCGTCATGCGCGGCTTTGGCGGCGCGGACATCACCGAGCAGGCGCGTGAGCTGGTCCTGAAAACGCTCGACGGCTTGAACGCGGAGCAGAAATCCGACTACGGCATGGTCAAGGAAAAGGTCCGCGCCGACCTCAAGCGCCTCATCCAGAAAACCACCGGCCGCCGCCCCATGATTATGCCGGTGATTTTAGAGATTTGAGCGGTGTTAGCGGAGTTAGCTAGCGACGGAAGTCATCACATTTCCGTCGCTTGCTTCGTTTAAGATGATCGCCGGGTGCCCCAGGTCTCGATTTTGAGACCTGGGAGCAGAGCAATTCCGCGCAGACCTTCCATTTTCTGCCGGATTGGGCGGATAATGGAAGCACTGGAGGCGCTGCCATGACGATGCTGGTTGAACTCGACCCGGAGACGGAAGCCAAGGTTACGGCGCAAGCCGGGAGGCGCGGCATGGCGCCGGAGCGTTATATCGGCGAGTTCCTGCGGGAGAATCTGCCCAACCACGCCACCGGCAAAGGCCGGCTCACCCGCGAAGAACTGCACGCACTTACGAAAAGATTACAGCTAGGATCAGAGAAGCTGCCTATTCTGCCTCCAGAAGCAACCGAGCGTGCCAGTTTCTATGAGGAACGCACGTAGATGAAAGAGAACTCCTGGCTGCTCGACACGAACATTTTGATCCGCTGGGTTCAGCACGACGACCCGGAAGCCCCCATTGTCGAAGCCGCCCTGGATCGGCTGATGCTCATGGATGGCGATCTCTGCTATACATCGCAGAATCTTGGCGAGTTCTGGAATACCATGACCCGCCCAGCCAATCGCAACGGCTATGGATTATCTCCAGAAGAGGCGGATATTCGAGCAAGAGAGGTTGAAGCCTGCTTCGATCTGCTCCCCGACAGCCCAGCGGTGCACCAGGTATAGCGGCGGTTGCTGGTGGACTACCGCGTCTCTGGAGTTCAGGTGCATGATGCGCGGCTGGTTGCCTCCATGCTGGTTCACGGCGTCGCGCGCGTCCTCACCTTCAACACCAAAGACTTTACGCGCTACGGCCAGATAGAAGCCGTTCATCCACTTCAGTTGGCCTGATGGCGCCCAGGCCAGGGTCATTCATGCAAAATCCCCCTACCAATGATAGATTCAGATTAGATAGAGCGGCGTACCGCGCGCGGAGGCGGTTGATTGCAGCCCCAGAGTTCTTTGCTGCCTGAAAAGGGAGACATTACCTTGCTTCTGGCAAAGTGGAGGGACGGCGAACCCTCGGCTTTCGCGGAACTTCTGCCGCTCGTCTACCCTCATCTTCGCGTGGTGGCCGGGGCCTATCTTCGCCGTGAACAGAATCCCGACACTCTTCAGGCAACCGCCCTGGTACATGAGTTGTATCTGCGGCTGTTGAACCAGAAGAAGGTCATCGCGGAAGATCACCGGCATTTCTACGCCTTTGCCGCCAAGGTGATGCGCATGATTCTGATCGATCATGCCCGCGAGAACCAGACGCAGATGCGCGGCGGCGGCTTGGTGCGCGTCCCTCTCAGCGACGATCTTTCCTGGGTGCATATCGACAGTCCGGAGCTGCTGGACCTGAATCGCGCGCTGGATGCGCTGGGCGCAATCGACCCCTACAAGGCGCAACTGGTCGAATTGCGTTACTTTCTCGGTTGCACGGCCGAGGAGACGGCTGAACTGATGCAGATTTCCAAGGCCACCGTTAACCGCGACCTGCGCTTCGTGCGAAGCTGGCTCTACCGCCGCATCCACCCCGGCGTCGTCGAGGAGAACGGGGAAGTTTGATCCAGTGTCGTTCTGCTTCGCGCTATCTACTTGAGTGTGCATCGCACGAACGGGGATTTCTCAACGATGAACGATACTGCCGAGAGCTTGCTGCGCATCGAAGCCATCTTCAACGAGGCACTCGCAGCGCCCCATGAAGCACGGAAGGATTTGATCGCCGCCCGGTCCAACGGAGACCGGGAGGTGATGGCCGAAGTCTGCGCGCTGCTCAAGGCCTGTGAAGTGACCGAGAGCCTGACAGCCTCCAGCCAGCCGCAGCCGGAGACCGGCGCCGAGAATACCGGCGATCCCCAGCGCATCGGCAACTATCTGCTCGACCGCTTGCTCGGCCGCGGCGGAATGGGCGCAGTTTACCTGGCGCATCGCGCCGATGGCGAGTTCGAGCAGAAGGTGGCCATCAAACTCATCGACCTGCCCTTGGCCACGGAGATCTTTCGCCAGCGCCTCCGCCAGGAGAGACAGATTCTGGCCGGCTTGCAGCATCCCTACATCGCGCGCCTGCTGGATGGCGGAGTAACCGCCGGCGGCGATCCCTATCTGGTCATGGAGTATGTCGATGGAGTCCCCATCCATCGCTATTGCGATAATCACAGCCTCCCTGTTGCCGCGCGCATCGCGCTGTTTCTGCGCGTCTGCGAGGCCGTGCAGTTTGCGCATCAGAACTTCGTGGTGCATCGCGATCTGAAGCCGGATAACATCCTGGTGGCCGAGGATGGCGCTCCGCGGCTGCTGGACTTTGGAACCGCCAAGCTGCTCTCGCCGTCGATGGAGACGCCCGGCGGCGAACTGACGCGCGAGGGCTACCAATCCTATACGCCCCAGTACGCCAGCCCGGAGCAGGTGCTGGGCCAGCCCATCACCACCGCCTCCGATACCTATTCGCTGGGAATCCTGCTCTATCTTCTGCTCACCGGAACGCTGCCCTATGAACTAAAGGAGCTAACCACGGCGGAGATGCTGCGCGTGATCTGCGAAGAAGCGCCCCGCCGCCCGCAGCCGGCGGATGGAACGCGGCTCAACCCCGACCTGGAAGCGATCCTGCTGAAGGCTCTGCGCAAGGAGCCGCGCGAGCGTTATCTGACCGCCGAGCAGATCTCCGCCGAACTTCGCGCGTATCTGGAGGGCCGGCCGGTGGCCGCGCGCCGCGGCACTTTCCGCTACCGCGCCGCCAAGTTCATGCGCCGCAACCGCCTTGCGCTGGCCGGCGCGGCTCTGCTGGCGATCACGCTGCTCTTGGGCATCGCGGGCGTCCTCTGGCAAGCTAGCGTGGCCAATCAAGAGCGCCGCAAATCAGATGCCAGCGCCGCTGACCTGCGCCAGTTGAGCAACAGCCTGCTCTCCGAGCTGAACGACGCCATCAAGGAGCTGCCCGGCTCGACCGGCGCGCAAAAGCTGCTGGTAACGCGGGTCCTTGAACATCTGGACCGCATGGCGAAAAACGCGCAGGGCAACCGCCAGACGCAGCTTGACCTGGCCGATGCGTATACCCAGTTGGGCGAGATTCAAGGCGATCCTTATGTACAGAATCTCGGCGATCCGGAGGGCGCGCTCGTCAGCATGAATAAAGCCATCTCTCTGCTCTCGCCGCTGGCCGCCGATGCCAAAGATCATGTGGCGCTCCACGCTCTTGCACTGGCCTTGGAGTATCGCAGCGGAATCCTCTTTGGAAGCGCGCGCACCCAAGAAGCGATTGTCTCCATGCGCGCCTCCGTGCAGGCCTTTGACCAACTGACCAACGCACCGGACGCCACGGCCAAATGGATATACGAAGCGAGTACCGCGTACGGATCGCTGGGAGATGAACTGGGCGAGAAAGGCGCGGCCAGCCTTGCCGATCCGGTTGCGGCGCTCGCCGACTTTCGCGCCTCTCTTGCCCGGAATCAGCGCGCCCTCCAGATGGAGCCGGATTTTTTTCCTGCCAAACGCGGAATTTCGATCAATCGGATGAAGATCGGCAACATCGAGGGGGAAACCGATCCCGCGCTGGCGCTGAAAGACTTTCAGATTGCCTTGCAGAATGCCGATTCCATGCCCAAAGCCATGCAGGACAATATGCCCATGTTGCGCCTGCGCACCATGCTGATGCAAGAAGAGGCCAATGTCCTGATTGAACTGGAAGAATACTCCCAGGCCGATGAGCTCTTCAAAAAAGCCGTGCTGATTCGCCGATCCCTGGTTGCGCAAGACCCGCAGGATATTCGCGCGCTCGCCGACTTGCAACTGGGGCTGAACGAGGAGGCGCTTGTCTTTGAAGCCGCCGCGGACCCGGATCTGGCGGCCGCGGCCAGCGAGCGGCGGCGCAATCTTGCCGCGGCTGAATTGCTGCTGGCGCAGGCCGTTGACCTTCAGGAAAAAATCCTGAAAAAGGAGCCGGACAACGAGAACATGAAGATCGTTCTGGCCCATGCGCAGGTCCGTCTTGGAACCATGCGGTCGATTTTACAGGTTGGTGGAAGTGCGGAAGCCCTGGCGAAAAAGGGCGCTGCCGCCATGAAAGAAATGGCAAGCAGCAACCAGGCGCCTTTGTCGGTTCTTGATTCGACGGCCAGCGAATTCATACGCATCGAGCCGGTCTCTCTCCGCGATCCGCAATTTTCCGTCTCCTGCGCGGAACGAGCGGTGACTCTGAGTCATCGGCAGTCGCCCTCCGTTCTGCTAACCCTGGCCCGGGCCTATCGCGCCGCCGGCCAAATCGAGAAGAGCCGCGCTACGGCGAATGAAGGGCTGGCTCTGCTGGCGCCGCTCCAGCCGGGAAGCCTCAAGCCTCGCCTGCGCAAGCTGCTGGAAATCCAGGCCCAGCCTGCTTTTTAATCCGTGATACTGTAGCGCCGGTCTCCAGACCGGCTGTCGTGCGGGCGTCCTCGGCCGCACCGATTCACTCCAAGCACAAGGATTCCCCAACTACACCATCCTAGCCGCCAAGTGGTATAACTCCAATGAAGGTGCAATCGAAGGAGTTCCCATGGCGCAGAGTTCTCGCAGAAGGTTTTTGAAGGCCGCATCCGTCACCGCCGCGGCCCTTGCAGTATCAAAGAGCATTCCGGCCTGGGCCGCCGCTGGCGCAACCGCTCCGGTGCGCCTCTGGTCCACCTACCGCGATCTGCGCTACAAAGAGGGCGCGCCGCTGGCCTGGAAGCCCGCGACGGAGGTCGCGCCCGACGCTATCGCTCTTGATCCGGGCGCAGCACGCCAGGAGATTCTGGGCTTCGGCGCGGCGATGACCGACGCGGCCTGTTTTGTGCTCAGCCAGATTCCGCAAGCCGCGCGCGGGGATGTGATGCGCGAGTTGTTTGCGCCCAGCGAGATGGCCTTGAGCGTCTGCCGCACCTGCATCGGCTCCAGCGACTACGCGCGCAATGTTTACAGCTTCGACGAAAGCCCCGAGCCTGATCCGGAGCTGAAGAAATTCTCCATCGATCACGACAAGGCCTACATTTTGCCCATGCTGCTGGAGGCGCGCCAGGCGAACCCTGAGCTTTTCCTCTTCTCCTCGCCGTGGTCTCCGCCGGGATGGATGAAGGCCAACGGCTCCATGCTGGGCGGCGCCATGCCCAAACGCTATTTTGCCTCGTACGCCCAGTACTTCCTCAAGTTTTTGCAGGGCTACAAGGCGGGTGGCGTGGAGATTAACGCGGTGACCGTGCAGAACGAAGTGGACACGAACCAGGACGGCAATATGCCCGCCTGCCAGTGGGGGCAAGAGTACGAGGCCGAGTTTGTCGAGCAGCATCTCGGCCCGGCGCTGCGCAAGGCCGGCGTCCCCACCAAAATCTGGATCATCGACCACAACTACAATCTCTGGGGCCGGGCCATCGGCGAGCTGAGTACCGGCGCGGCCGAGTACATCGACGGCATCGCGTGGCACGGCTATCTGGGCACGCCGGAGGCCATGACGCGCGTCCACGACGCCTTCCCGCAGAAGAACGCCTACTGGACCGAAGGCGGCCCGGACATCACCGCCCCCGACTACCAGACCGACTTCACCACCTGGGCCGAGACCTTCAACGGCATTCTGCGCAACTGGGCGCGCTCCATCACCGCATGGAATATCGCGCTGGATGAGAAGGGCAAGCCGAATATCGGCCCCTTCAGTTGCGGCGGCGTCCTCACGGTGGACAACGCGACCAAGGCAATTACCCGCAGCGGCCAATACTGGGCGCTGGCGCATTTCTCCCGGCACATTCGCCGCGGAGCGCGCGTCTTCCAGACCGACGGCGCGGGTGATACAGCGGCTCAAGCCAGCACCGGCTCGCTCTCGCACGCCGGCTTCCGCAATCCGGACGGTAGTTATGTGATTGTGCTGGCGAATCGCGGCCCGGAGAGGCGCGTGCAATTGCTGCTTGGCGCGCAGTGCCTGGAAGTCGCTTTGCCTGCTAACTCGGTGCATACGTTGCAGTGGGCGTAAGCGCACAAGTGGCGTCAGTCAAAAACGAACCATACAATCACTGTCATCCTGACCAGCCCGACTCGCGGCAGCGCGTTACAGCCAGTATGAACGAATCGCGCCAAAATTCACCCCGGAGGGGTGACGCGATAATAGCCCCGGGTGGAGCGCAGCGGAACCCGGGGTATGGATACCATTAAGGATTGCGCCCCGTTGGGGCGCTGTGAAATCTTCCTGTCCATCCTGAACAAACGACGACTGATTCCATAGGCTTTACAAGCCGTTCATTAGGAGTGGAGTTGGGCGCGTTCTTTGCGCCCAACGCTGTCGAAGAACCCACGGTTGCTTTCGGGTGCCATCCTTGACCCGGACAGTTCATTATGCAACTATGTTGAGCATGGCCAGAATAGACATCGCCACCATCGCTCTCACACTCTATGCTTGCTCGGCTCTGGCTCAGCAGCCTGCGATGGGCACACTGACTTTGGTTGTTACGGATCAGTCCGGTGCTTTCATTCCCGGCGCACGAGTGCTGGCTAAAGCATTAGGGAAAGACGCTAGCTATGAAGTAACAACCGACGCAACCGGCAAAGCTGTGGTTCACTTGGACCAAGGAAGCTACAAATTGAAGGTCCAGGCCAGCGCATTCAAGACTTGGGAAGAGAAAGAAGTTGAAGTGAATGCGGAGTTGCTACTGACTGCCACCTTGGTAATTGCTCCGTCGTGCGGACCATATGTCACTACCAGCCCTTACGATGTTAATAAAATATTATTATTGGAGCATCAAGCGCCATCAGATGCGATCCCCTTACTCCCACTGCAACAATTCCTCCCTCCTGCAAAACCGCTCCATCACAAGCGACATTGGTTCTGTTTCTAATTCAATCGTACATTATGATGTTCTGCACCCGATGGCCTGTAATCGACTTGGTATAACGCCCAAGCGGAAAATCTCTCACCGGTAAACCGCCCGCCGATTGCCGATCTGTAACGCCAGCACCGTCAGCACCTTGTCCTGAATTCGCGAAAGATGCAGAGATCCCCACGCGGTAGCGCCACAGATCGCCCAAGTCGCCTTTCAGCGCTTAGCCCAACCCCGCTGTCCATTCGCGCGATCTGGCCTCATAGCGCTCACCAAAAGCGCGTCCCAGCGTCGTTGCACTATGATTTTCTCAGTGATGAACCTCCGAAACTCCGCGCTCACCCTGATCTTGCTCTGCGCCACGCTCCCCGCCTTCGCCGGCAAGCCGCGGCCGGATGAAAAGCCCATGGCCGGCCCGCGCGCCACGCCGCTGCGCGTCACCTGGCTCTACATCTCGCCGGACACCTCCTCGCAGAAGGTAGACCGCGTGCAGATCGGCCGCGAGATGGTCGTCGCCGAGCACAGCGGCCCCTGGCTGCGCGTCTACGCCAATACCGACACCCAGGAGACCCGCCAGAAAGACGCCCCCGAGTTCGGCCACGACGAGGTCACCCCGCCCATCTCCGGCTGGATGGAGGCCAAAGGCATCGTCATCGAGACCACCCCCAACGGCGACCAGATCCTGATGGGCGAGGCCGCCAATCAGGAGTCGCTGGCCAGTGACCCGCGCGGACCGGTCAACGCCGCGCAGAGCGCCCGCCTGCTCTATCGCCGCCTGGTGGAGATGTTTCCCTCGTCGCCGCTCGTCCCGGAGGCCGCCTGGCGCGCCGCCGACATTCTTTGGCAGTTGCAGAAGGCCGACGCCGCTACCCGCCCCTCCGCTCACGAGCGCGACCCCTCCCTGCGCGACCAGATGGATGAGGACGAGTTGAAGAAGGTCATCAAGCTCTACCCGCACACCCGCCCCGCCGAGCTGGCCGCCTTCGCCCTCCTCGACAACAAGCTCTGCGGCGACTGGCAAGGCTCGCCCAAGTGCCCGGAAAAAGAGTCGGAGCTATACGAAAAGTACGCCGCCGAGTATCCCGATAGCCCCAAGGCCGCCCAGGCCCTCTATCAGGCCGTCTACCGCCAGGCCGTGCTGACCGATATGTTCGCCGCCGACGGCAGCGAGGGCAAGAGCCAAGCCGCCCGCGCCCATGCCCGCGAAGTGGCCGCTAAGTTAAAAGATAAGTTCCCCCAAACAGATTTTGCCGTCCGCGCCGCCGCGCTCGTGTTCAAATTGGAAGAGGGCGTTCCCGTCTACGGCATCGACCTGGAGTAACCCTGGAGGCTACTTGAACCCGTACATTCAGTCTGTTTTGCTTGGCATTGTGGAAGGCCTGACCGAATTTCTGCCTGTCAGTTCAACCGCGCACCTGCGCATCACCGAAGCGCTCATGCACATCCCCCTCGAGGATGCCTACTGGAAGATGTACTCCATCGTCATTCAGTTGGGCGCGATTCTGGCCCTGCTGCTGCTCTTCCTCAGCCGCATCGTCAACTTCATCCGCACCTTCCCCCAGGGTGAAAACCGCGACCGCAACTGGCTCAACCACCCCATCTCGCTTACCCTGATCGCCTTTTGCTTCACCTCCGCGCCGGCCCTGGCCCTGCACAAGTGGAGCGAAAAGAACCTGGGCAGCCTCAATGTAATCGCCTGGGCGCTGCTGCTGGGCGGCATCGCCATGTGGATCATCGATGCCTGGAGCCAGGCGCGCGAGTCCAGCACCAACCACGTCGAGGAGATGACCCTCCCGCAGGCCATTTGGATCGGCCTCTGCCAGTCGCTCTCGGCCATCTTCCCCGGAACCTCGCGCTCCATGTCCACCATCGCCGCCGGCCAGATCGCCGGCATGGACCGCTCCTCCGCCCTTGAATTCAGCTTCCTGCTCTCCATCCCCACCATGATCGCCGCCACCATCTGGGACTTGAAGAAAGAGGTCTTTCCCAGCCACGGCGCCGCCGCCCACGTCGTCATGACCGGCGACAGCTGGATCATCCTCATCATCGGCTTTGTCGTCTCCTTCGTCGTCGCCCTGGGCGTCGTCGAGTGGTTCCTTCACTGGGTGCGCAAGCACGGCTTCACCCTCTTCGCCATCTACCGAATCCTTCTCGGCGCAGCCCTGCTCCTCTGGGGCGCCAAGTACCTCGGCAGCTAGCACCGTGTCCGTGTGATCGGGTAATCAGCAAACCGTAGCGCCTCCCGGCCGAGCAATCACCAAATCGTAGCGCCGGTCTCCAGACCGGCTGTCGTGTGGGCGTCCTCGCCCACACAAGTTTCATATCCCGCAATCGGCGACGCCAGTGGAGGACTCTACAGCAACAGAAGAAATGCAGGACACTCTTTCAGTTCCACCGGTTTGTGCCAAAACAGTTGCAGTTCCATGACTTTATAGAATCCTATCAAGTCTGACGTTCAGCTTCTCAATGGCAAAATTATTTCATTTGACAATGTGTCACAAAATGTGTCACATTCTATCCATGCCCAGCGTAAACCTCCGCCAACTCCGCGACACCCGTCAGATCAAAGCATGGCTTAGGGCCGGTGTGCAGGTCGAAGTGCGGGATAGAAACGATGTCATAGGCGATCTGGTGCCGCGTACTCCGCCGAAGCCGAGCACCGTCGAGTGGCCCGACTTCGCCGCGCGCCGACGCGCCATCTTCGGAGACTACGTATTCCCCGAGAACATCGTCGTCGAGGCCCGGAAGGATAGCCGATATTGATCGTCTACGCTGATTCCAGCTTTCTGGTTTCCAGCTATGCGGGGGACGCGCACTCCGCCGAGGCCGACAGCAAGAGGGCTTTGTTGCCAAGCATCCTGATTACCCCGTTCGTGCGGGCAGAGGTGTGTACCGCTCTGCACCAACAGGTATTTCTAAGGCGCGTCTCACTCACTCAGGCGAACAGCGCCTGGCAGGATTTCGAGCAGGATTGCAACAACGGCAGTCTCACGCGAATCGACTTCCCCCTTGCCGCCTTGCACCGTACGGTGGATCTCGCAAAGCTCTTCGGCCCCACTCTGGGTGTGCGTACGCTCGATTCGCTGCACGTGGCCTGCGCGCTGGAGTTGAAGGCGGAACGATTCTGGACCTTCGATGACCGGCAGGCGCGGCTGGCCGAGGCAGTTGGGCTGGACACGAGCGCATGAATCTCACTGCGGAGTGATAATCCCGCCCAGGGCGTGGCGGCGGGGCAGTGCGATGCCGCGATGATCCAGCACCTGCGGTGCAGGCACTGCGTGCGGCGGATCGGTAGGAAGTTCGTTGCGCTCGATCAGTGCGCCGCCGCAGGCCGGGCACCAGTCGGCAATGGTCTCTTCCGCCAGTACGGCGCGGCAATGGCTGCACATCCGTTCCATAGCATCCAGATTACCGGATCGGGCCTTGAATCTGCTCGAAAACCTCTCCAAGACGGCCTCTGTTCGCTTCCCGGTCAGCCGCCCGATTCCCCCGCTTTGCACAAGTTTTTTATTTTCAGAAGATTATTTGTATGCAAACGCAACATTGCGCTGTACAATTTTCACGAGGAGACCCATGGCCGGAGATATTCAATTACAGTGCAGCGATTGCGGGCAGGACTTTACCTTCACCGCTGCGGATCAGACGTTCTTTCAGGAACGTGGTTATTCGACCCCAAAACGTTGCAAGAGCTGCCGTCAGGCAAAGAAGAACGATCAGGGGGGGTCCGGCTACCGTTCGGCTCCGGCACAGGGCACACCTGTGATATGTTCCGGTTGCGGCCAGCCCACAACAGTGCCTTTTGAACCGCGTGGCGACCGCCCGGTCTTTTGCCGGGATTGCTACACGGCACGCAAGGGCAGCGGCGGCGGCGGCAGTTCCCGCGGACGCGGCAGGTAACAGATGCGGGTCTGAGGCGCCCATTGCGCATCAGGCCCGTTTTCATTTGCGACCCAACCACAAAGCTCCATGACGGCGGCTTCGGCTGCGCAGCTCTGGGTTATGCTTTGGTAGTTGGGGTTGTGTCCATTTTTTCATCGGAGATCAGAATCTGTTTTTCTCCACGGATCAATCTGCCCGGTTCGTCCGGTAGAGCGCATCCCACTGATCGGCTTTGGCCTCCATGCTATAAGTAGCAAGGATGCGTGCGCGGGCTGCTTGGCCCAATTTGCGCCGCTGTTCGTCCGTGCCGCGCATGGTCGATCGCATCGCCCCGGCCAGCCGCTCCGGACTTTTGGCGGGCACAATGATTCCCGCATCCCCCACCAGCTCGCGCACCCCGCCCACATCGGTAGCCACGACAGGCTTCTCCATCGCCATCGCCTCTCCCAGCACCAGCGGCATTCCCTCCCAGGCCGAACCCAGCACAAAGCCATCGGCGGCATCCAGCAGGGCTGGCATATCGCGGCGCAGCCCTAGCCAGCGCACCGCCGCGCCCAGCTCCGCCGCTTGCGCCTGAATTCCGGCGGACTCGTCCCCGGCTGCCTCACCGGCAATCCACAGTTGAGACTCAGGAAACTCTTGCAGTACAGGCGCAAAGGCGCGCAACAGGTTGGGATAATCCTTGGCGGGCACGATGCGCCCTGCGCTCAGCCAGATAAACTCAGCCTCCACGCCCATCTGCGCCCGAAGGCGCACGCGGCGCTCCGGCTGCGGCGTGAACTCCGCACAGTCGATCCCGTTCGTGAGCACGGAGGCCTTGCGGGCCGGAATCGCTTTGAGGCGCACGTAGCGTTCTGCAGCGGCGGCGCTGACGGCAAAGGTGCGGCGGCTGAGGAAGTCAGTCAGCCGATAGGCCAGCATCCGCCCCCAGCCGCCTTCATAGACGTTATGCACCGTGGAAAGGACGACCACGCCGGGCAGCAGCAGCTTGAAGAGCCTGCCTGCCATATTCGCGGGGAAGACGTGGCTGTGAATCAGATCGGGGCGGAAGCCGCGCACGAATCGCCGCGCGCGGAGAAGCGCAGAGGCGAACCCGGCGGGAGTACGGCGCAAATCCAGCCGGAGCAGATCGACCGTTGTGGGCCACTCTTCGGTTTGCCGGCCGAGCAGGGTGACGAGCGCTACCGCATAGCCGCGCGCCTTCATCCGCTCGGCCAGCGCCACCACCTGCCGTTCCGCTCCGCCGATACCGAGCGAGGGAAGTACATACACGATTCGCATGGCGACTACACCTGCCCCATCCTACCAAGGCCGCGCGCGAGATGGACAGGAAGAATTGGACCGGGCGTTTTCCTGATTTGAATCGATTCGCCGCGCCGCAGTTCAGTATTCACCGGGTTGGTCCACATCGTGATGAGATTGGAGATTCGCTCCAACAAGCCTCCGAGAATCTGCTAAACTGAGTGTGCTTTCGAGGAAGGCGCGGAGGGTTCGATGGAATTGGGCGAGTGGATGAAAACCAATGTCGATTATGGCAAGAGGCTGGTGGGTTCCGGGATTGAAGGAGCGCGCTCCGGCCAGGAAGAGTTCCTTGATGGCGAGCCTCTCGGTCCTTTTCTCAGCGAATCAGTGAAAGCCTCCATCGCTCCGGCGGCGATTGGCGCCTGCGTGGGCGCGCTGGCGGCTTATCCCTTTTATCGCAAGAAGTCCTCGACGGCCACCGCCACTCTGGCATATGGCCTGCTGGGCTGCGTCGTGGGGCTGACTGCTGGGCTGGCTTGGAAGAGCCGTGGCCTCAGCGCCAGCGTGGCCAGCGGCGCATTGAAGGAGATCGGCAAGGTACGCGACGAAAAGTGGCTCACCAAGAATCCCATCAACTACGCATAGCAGCCTGCGAAAAGTTTTGTAGCGCCGGCCTCCCGCCGGCTGTTGCGTGGACCTCCCGGTCCACGCCGCACTCCACAAAGATGAAAAACGGCAAAGGCGCAGCTTCTCAAGCTGCGCCTTTGCCGTTGCTCTCGAAGCGCGGGAGTAAATCGCAGATCGCTCCCGCGCCACGCATTTATTGCACGTCCGAGACCTTGCCGTTCAGGAAGATGACCTTCATGCCGTTGTAGTAGTAGACGACCTTCGCTCCCAGCCGGGCCACGCGTTGCGGCGCGCCGAGAATGCTCTCAACCTGAGCGAAGCTCTGCCCCTGTTGCACCGTTGGGGGGGCAGCCGGAGCCGATGCATCCGCAGCTGCGCTGACCGGCGCGCCGTTCTCCGGGGCAGCTTCCGAGGCGACATCCTTGACGGCCTGATCGGCCTGCTGGCTCTGCTTCTGGAGAGCCGCCGCATCCTGGGGATCGGGCGGAGGCGCAACCGCAGCATAATCGGGTTGAACCGGCTTGGTCAGAGCCGCTGGGGGCGCAGCCGGCAGGCCGTCCTTGCCCTGCTTGGCTTGCAACTCCTGAAGACCTTGGTCGATGGTGGCGCGCATCTGGTTCTGCATCTCTTGTAGATCGGTCAACTGCACGCTGACCAAACTGAACTTCTGGCACTCCGCGCCGCCCTTGCTGGTCAGAACCACCAGATCCGCAGCAGTGGCGTCGGCCGGCGGAGGGGACTTCAGCAGCAGCACATCGCCCTCGCTGATGGCGCACTCCTGGCCGTCCGAGTTCATCAAGTCAAGCGGGCTTCCGGCGAGAAAGACGTGCTGGCGACCGTCGCTCAGCAGGCGCACAATGCCGCTGGAGCCGGGGTCCACAACCTGTTGCTGCGCCTCGGAGTTTTCCAGGGCCAGTTCCTGCTGCACCTCGTCGGCAATCTCCTGCTTGATCTCCGGCGTCAACTGCGGAGCGCCATCGGCGGAGGTCGGCGGAGCGGCATTCGCATCGCCCGCCGTCTGCTGTGCTGCATAATCTGCCTGCAAATCCTGAGAAATCATGTAATCGGTCAGCCAATAAGATGCGCCGTAATACTCTGGATACGGAGCGAAGTACCAGCCATAGTAGCCGTACCACGGGCTGCCGAACCACCACCAGTTAAAGATGATGGGCGTGCGCCAGCGGTGATAGGCCCAGCCGTAGAAGCCGGAGCCATAGTAATACCGGGGAGCGTAGACGTTCAAATACACGCCATGGAAGCCGTAGCCGCGATAGAAATTTGTGTATTCGTGGCCATGGGAGTAGTAAGCGCGGCTGACAAAATTTTGGCCGTGGACGCTGTAGGGGCGTTGCACGAATCCGGGACGGCCACGCTCGGCGACCAGGCGGCTGCCGTCCGGCCGCGTCACGGAGACTTGTCGGCTGCCATTCAGGCCGTTATGCACGTCCATCCCCCGCTGCGCGTCATGCACATCGCTCACTCGGCCGTCCGGGCGGGTGCGAAACACGTTGCCGTTGCTGGTCATATGCTCGTTGCCTGGCCGGCTCGATGGACTCTGGAAATCGCTTCGATTGCCGGCGGCAGGTTCATGGAAGAAAGCTCCGCCGTTCGCTGGCTGGCGCATCGTGCCTCCGCCGTAATTCCCCGCTGGTCTGGGCGCTGGCCGGGCTGCCGGACGGGCCGCGGGCGCTGGCCGAGCTGCTGGCGCTGACCGGACCGCTGGCGCTGAGCGGGGCGGAGGCGAAGCGGATCGATTATTGCCGGCAAAGCAAAGCGTCCCGCCCATCCCCGCGAACACTCCCAGAATCCCTGCCACAACACTCATTCGGATAGACTTGCGAAGAAGTTGATTCGTCATATGAACCCTCATTTCCTGCCGATTGTAAAAAAGCGCATTTGCTCAAAACGCGCGTCTTCAAAACTCACACCTATAAAGACACGACGCGCAGGCAAATGTTTCGCTCATTTTACCTTTTTTGCGGGACAGTTGGTCAGCCGCCGCTCTGCTCGCCGGATTCAGCGGCTGCGGCGGAGGGGGCGCCGGTTTCGGCCAGCGACTCAGCATCCAGCCCATGTTCGTGGCGATAGTGCGCGACCGGCATCTTGCCGTCCCACCAGGCCCAATTCATGGGGTAGACGTCGGGATCCAGGAAGACCTGGTAGAAGTGCCAGACGAGAATCGCCAGGGTGGCCAGAATCGCTTCGTAGTAGTGGATCGAGGTGGCCACGTCCACCCACCAGCGAGCCAGCAGGTTGCCCACCCAGACCTTGGCCCAGATCATGATTCCGGTTACGGCCATCAGCGCCGTGCCCCAGACCAGCGCCCAATACTCGGCCTTCTCCGCGTAATTGAAGCGCTCAAAGCTGGGCCTCACCTTGCTCAGGCCCAGGTAGAAGCGCATGGTTCCCCATGCGTCGAAGGCGTCCCGCGGGCGCGGCGCAAGGTCGCGGATCAGGCGGCGGCCTTCGCGGGTCATTGCAATATAGAAGATGTGATAAATTCCCGCGCCCATCAGAATCACTCCAGCAATGCGATGGACCAGGCCGCGCAACTTTTCGCCGTTGCCGTTGCCCAGCACCGCGGCGATCCAGGAGTTGGGGAATTTGAGGGCAAAGCCGGTGATGACCAGAACGATGAAGCAGACCAGCAGAATCAGATGCTGCCAGCGCTGCTGCGTACTCATGCGCGTCATCAGCGGGTTCTGCATCGCGCGGCGCGCCACGGCCTTGCTGCGCCAAATGATCGCGTTGTGCAGGAACATGGCGCCGATCACCACGAAGATCAGCGCCAGATAGAACCAGCGCACCCAGCGCGTGGCGATGGAGCCTATATCTCTGGCGCCGACGCCTTCCAGATGCACCTTGGTCAAGGTAAACTTGCGCGTCACTCCCCGGTGGCATTTGCCGCAGGTGGCGTCCAGATTGGCGCGATTGATCGTCGAGTTAGGGTCGCTCGATGGCAGGATATTATGCACGCCGTGACAGCTTGAGCAGTTGGCCGCCACCACCGACCCGCCCTCCGTTGCTAGCCCGTGATAGCTGTCCATGTAACTGCTCACGCGGCCTCCCGGCACGCCGAACTCCTCGGAGAGCCGCACGCCCTCATGGCAGCGCGCGCAGGTATCCTTGGATAGATTCTGCTCCGAGACCGGCGAATTCGGGTCTTTATGCGCCTTGATGGAGTGGATTCCGTGGCAGTCGGTGCAGACCGGAGAAAGGCTGTTGCCGCGCGCGATGCCTTGTCCGTGGATGCTCTGCGTGAAGGCCTGCGAGACGTCCGCGTGGCACTTGCCGCAGGTGGCCGGGACATTGAATTTATAGATGGGCGACTGGGCGTCGTTGGCGGGAAGTATCTCATGCGCGCCGTGGCAATCGGTGCAGACGGCGGCCTTCTTCGAGCCTTTCTCCACGGCCAGCCCATGCACGCTCTCTTGATAAGAGGCAAAGCTCTGCGCGCTCTCGCCGTTCGGCGAGACCAGAAACTTCTGTCCGTGGCAGCGTCCGCAGGTATACGGAATGTTGGCGTGATTGACCGGCGATTGGGGATCGTCCGCGCCCATCACCTCATGCGCGCCACCGTGGCAGTCCTGGCAGTTGGCCGCCGCAAGGCCGTTCTTGGTTGCCTTGGAGTGCAGGCTGTGGGAGTACGCCTCTTGCGCATCGGCGTGGCACTGGGCGCAGGTGATTTTTTTGGGCGTGGAGTCGTGGATCAGGCTCTTCACATCCGTATGGCAATCGACGCAGGCGAACATACTTCCATGAATTGAATGCTTTAGCTTGGCTGGATCGACGGAGAGGTTGATCGTCTTGCCGTTGGCCTCGGTGGTTAGCGTCGCGTCGGAGTGACA
Organism: uncultured Occallatibacter sp.; assembly: GCA_964450895.1. Classification (GTDB taxonomy): domain Bacteria; phylum Acidobacteriota; class Terriglobia; order Terriglobales; family Acidobacteriaceae; genus Telmatobacter. The sequence goes on from CAYVGW010000004.1 coordinate 41,835, forward strand.
GGCGAGGCAGTCTGCGTCCTTCAGTTTATGCTCGGCGCGAGCCGAGACAGAGGAAACAGACAAGATTATAGCTAGTGTTGAAACGAGGCTGAAGCTGGCTTTGTTCACGCCTATGAGGAGACGCTTCTGCGAAAGAACTCGCTGTGACTCGAATCACAAGGCTATTCTTGCACGGTCATGTTTCCACAGGCAGCCGGCCGCTCCGCGCCGTAGGCGCAGAGGTTATTAGCCCAGCGCTTCAGCGCTGGGTGGTCGCAACCAAAAATCCATCCGGAGTCCCGAAGGGAGGCGCTCACTTCCGCGACAGAGCCTCGTCGTAGACCGCCCTGGCGATGGCGGCGATCACGTGCTCGCAAGTCTCCTGATCGGCATGGGCGTCGGTGACGAAGACTGCCAACGCGAGCCGCCGCCCATCGGGAAGAGTGATGAGGCCAACGTCGTTGGTGGCGGGAATCATGCCCCACTCCGCGCCGGAGGAGCCGGTTTTGTGGGCCACGGGCGTGCCGGCGGGAAGCAGCCCTTTGATGCGGTTGGGGCTGCTCGTAGCTTCGAGCATCCAGCCGTTCAGCAGCGCCGTGTCTTCGGCATTGAGGGGCGAGTGATCGGCGAAGCGGCGAAGCAGCGCGACCATGGCGGCCGGCTCGGCGAAGTCGCGGTATTGCAGCTTTTCGTCGCCATGCATCGTACGCTCGCTGTCCTGCTGGTGGATGGCGCTCAGGCCCAGCGAGTCAAGATACTGCTGCAAGACGGCAGGTCCGCCGATCAGGCGAAGCTGAATGTCCGCCGCGATGTTGTCGGAGGTTTCGACCGTCAACTGGATGATCTTGCGCAAGGGAAGATCGACATCCGCATCGGGAAACTCCTCCTGTAAAGGGCTGAAAGCGGCGTAACGGTCGGATTTGAGGAAGCGGACAGGCTGATCGAGCTGCAACTTTCCCACTTCCACCTGATGCAGCACGGCGAGGGCGAGCGGGAACTTGAAGGTGGACTGCATCGGCGGGTGGCCGTGGGGATCGAGATCGCAATCGAGCTTCACCCCCAGCAGCGAGCAGGAGACATAGACCTTGCCATGAGCCGCGATGGCAAGGTCGGCAAGGCGCTGGTGGAGCGGCGTTTGAGCTGCCGCGGTTGCAGCAATGAAAAACAGCAGGAGAGCGCGCATGGTTTATGTTAACTCTTGCCCGGCTCTGTAGCGCCGGCCTTCTGAACGGCTGTTGCGTAGACCTCCCGGTCCACGCCGCGCTCACCGCAAACCAAGGCTCACCTGGACCTCTTTTCCGTCGTAGGAAATCTCCTTGTCGGCCTTGCCGGTCACCTCGCCTCCAACCCCGTGGCTGCTTCCCACCACGACGATGCGGAATGCGCGTTTTTCCACCATTCCGGGGAAGGCGCCTTCGCGAGCGCCAATTGTCAGCAGGCCGGCGCTCTCGTTCCAGCGAATGGGAATGATCGAATGCTGGCCTTTCTCATAGTCGTAGCTGTCGCCCGCATCCTCGTAGAGATCGAATTGCCCGTCCGCGCCGCGATAGATACGAAGTTCAATCGCTCCGTCGGGATCTTGCGCAGCATATTCAATCTCTGGCCCCATCGGCAGGATCGATCCGGCGCGCACGTAGAGCGGCATACGATCCAGCGGCGCTTCCGCCTCGATCTCCTGTCCGCCTGGTACCGCCGCGCCAGTCCAGAAGTCGTACCACCTGGGCGATGCCGGCAGATAGACGCTGCGATGCGTGGCGTTGGCTTTCAGAACCGGGTTGACCAGCAGGGCGGGGCCGAACATGAACTGGTCGCCGAGATTCCAGGTCTTCTCGTCGGTGCGCCAATCCATGACCAGCGGACGCTGGATGGTGTAATCGGCGCTGGTGACCTTCCAGGCGAGCGAGTAAATGTAGGGCATGAGGCGGTAGCGGAGCTTGTCGTAGCGGATCAGCGCCGGTTCGATCTTGTCGTAGGTCCACAGCTCGTTGTGGGGGCGGTGGCCGTGCGTGCGGAAGATCGGGCAGAACGTTCCGAACTCGAACCAGCGCGCGTAGAGTTCCTGGTAAGCAGGCTCCTCCAGAGCGCCTTGATAAGGAGGCCAATATCCGCCAATATCGGTGGTCCAGTAGGGTGCGCCGCTGAGCGCGAAGTTCAATCCGGCGGGTACCTGATGGGAGAGCGCCCAGTAGTTGCTGTACACATCGCCCGACCACACCGTCGCCCCGACGCGCTGCTGGCCGAGAAACGCCGAGCGTGTGAGCAGGAAGACGCGTTTGCGCTCGGTGGTTTGCTTCCAGTGATCTTGCACGGCGAGGGTATGCAGCAGCGGAAAGACGTTGGTGTACTCGGCTCCGTTGCCGATGGCCAGTTGCTTGTTGCGCAGAATGGCGTCGCCCATGTGCGGCCAAAACTCCTCCGGCTCGGCGCTATCCAGCCAGAAGGCGTCCCATCCTTGCGCCAGCAGCTTGCCGGGCAGATGGTTCCAATAAAGATCGCGCCCCTCGGCGCTGCTTGGATCATAGACATGCGCGCCAGGAATCAGAATGTGCTTGGCATCCAGCGTCTTGTAGGTCTCGGAGTTGGGATCGAGCAGGCCCCAGACGGAGATCATGGTATGCACATTCTCTTTGTGCAGCGTGTCGAGATCCTTGGCCACATCATGGAAATTGTCGTTGAACTCTGGATCGCCCTCGGTCTTCCACCAGAACCAGTCCTGCACCATCGCGTCCAGCGGAATGTGCTCGGAGCGATAGCGCTGCGCGATCTCCTTGATCTCGTCCAGCGATTCATAGCGGTCCTTGGACTGGAAGAAGCCGTAGGCCCACTTGGGCAGCAGCGGCGCGTGGCCGGTGAGATTGCGATATTCATGGATGGTCGTATCCATCTCAGGACCGTAGATGAAGTAATAATCGATCGACTTGCCGGCCATGGAACTAAAGGACAGCTCGGTGGGAAAGCGATTGTCCACGTAAGTGAAAGCGGCCGTATTCCACAGCAGCGCGTAGCCGCGGCTGGAGACCAGCAGAGGAATCGCTACGTCCGTGTTGTTCTGGCCCAACTCGACGGTTGCGCCGCGGTAATTGAACATTCCGCTCTGATGCTGCCCCAAGCCGAAGAAGGCCTCCATCGGCGGAATGTAGAAGCGCTCCGTAATCCGGTATGTGTTCTCGCCGTTCACTTGCATAGGCTCATAGGTGCGCGGAATGCTGTCCCTCTCATTCAGCAAATCATGACCATGCACCGCGCGGAAGGAGAGATTGCCGCGCTCCAGCCCAAAGCTCACTTCAATCTTGTCCGTCTTGATCGTCGCCGAGCCGGCATCCTGCGTATATTCGAACGGCGCACCCGCGCAGGATTGGCTCGCATCGAGCATCCAAGGCTTCGGCCCGGCCTGAGCGGTTGCATCGGGCTTGGCCACCACGTGGATTACCGCGTCGCCGCACACAGTAACATCAAGCGCCTCAGAACCCACCGTGGCATGAATTCCATGCTCGGACTTTTGCGCCGCAACAGGCGCCAGGTCGGGCCTGTCCTGACCTGGCATCTGAGCCATGCCACTGTACGTGGTCAGGAACAGCAACAGGATCGGCAGAGCTGGACGGACGACAGGCCAAACCATCTGTTTCGCGCATGCTTCGGGAGACCGGAAAATCATCGCATTACACCTTTCTGTGCGCCTCATTGTTCTCATCTTCTGTATTCGTGCATGGAATCGCACGGACAGTTTACCTTCTATGGGCATTGATTTTCAATCCATATTTTCCAAACTCGACTCAAAGGAAATCATGGATGGCAACACACAACGCACCTATGGAATTTGCTACCATCAGAAGCAATGCCGCGTCCGCCATCCATCCCGGAACACACGCTGGGGAGCGCGCTTGTCGAGGCCATCGACGGCCGCTATGCCGAATCCGGCGCGGAAGGCTACAGCATCTCGGCGGAGCGCTTTCAGCAGATCGTCGCCGCGGTGGTGCTGCGTTATGCGGCGGAGGCAAGCGCGAGCGAGCAATTGCAGTTGGTGGCGTCGTTGCGCATCGAGGAACTGATCCTGGCGCGCGCCTGCTCGGCGGGAAACGATGCCGCGTGGAAGGTTTTTCTTCAGCGCTTTCGCTCGCCGCTCTATGCAACCGCCTGTAAGATCACGCGCGATGAAGCAGCGGGACGCGAGCTGGCCGACGGACTTTATGCCGAGCTTTACGGAATGCCCAACCGCGAAGGCCGCCGCATCTCCAAGCTCGATTACTACATGGGGCGCGGTTCGCTGGAAGGCTGGCTGCGTACCGTGCTGGCGCAGCAGCACACCAATCGCTGCCGCTCGCAAGCCCGCGACGTGAGCCTTGATGAACAGATCGAAGCGGGCATCAGCTTTGCCGCCAAGCCGCAAAGCGCCGCGCCTGTCGCTGACCCTCGCGTTACAGCGGCTATCGCGCGTACGCTTGCCGAAGTCAGCAGCGAGGAGCGCTTTCTGCTTGCGTCGTATTATTTGGATCAACGCACGCTGGCCAGCATTGGGCGTCAAATGGGCGTGCATGAATCCACCATCTGTAGAAAACTTGAGCGGCTTACCAATGCGCTGCGCAAGCGAATTCGAAAGCGGATGCAAGACGCGGGCATCTCTCTCCCGCGCTGCGACGAACTGCTGCAAGAAATGGATGTGCGCGATCTCAATGTGAAAGTAACGGAAAATCTGCGGCAAGAAAGATTAACCGAAACGTTCTAATCTAGGACCAGTGAAGTGAATCAATCCGGTCTCAATCCGTTGCAACAGGAGCTGGCGCTGGGCCATCAAGGAGAGCCTCATCCCGATTCCGATCTGCTCGCGGCCTTTGCGGAAGCCGCGCTCCTGCCGCGCGAACGCGAACAACTGCTCGATCATCTCGCAGTTTGCGCGGAGTGCCGCGAAGTGCTTACCGTTGCTGCTGAAGCCGCGCCGGAGGCTCCTGCGCCGAAGCTATTTCTCGTGCCGCGCCGCGCACTTCCGCCGCCGCGCGTTTGGCTGCCTTGGGCCAGCGTCGCCGCCGGTCTCCTGGTTGTCTGCTCGGCAGCGCTGCTTTATCACCAGCAGCAGTTTTCACGGAAGCACGCTGAAGTCGCGGTCAATGAGCCTCCGCAACTCTCTGCGCCGGCGCTTCAGCCGTCTTCTCCGGAGTTGAAGCAGGCGCACGCAAACTTTGCGAATGCAGCGCCGGAGAGCACGCCTTCATCCGCATCACTTGCTCCTGCCACGCGTCCCCACTGGCGCATCAATAGCACGGGTCAGCCGGAGCGCTCCTTCGGCGATGGCGCATGGCAGGCCGTTCTGCCGCGGGAACAAGCAAAGATGCGCGTCGTTGCAGTCTTCGGCGCCGAGGTCTGGATCGGTGGCGAAAATGCGCGCCTCTATCACTCGATCGACAACGGCGCAACGTGGAAGCTGGTTGCTCTGCCCAGCAAGGACGGCCGCACACACACCATCGCGCATGTTCACTTTCAAACCGCGCGAGCGGGAACATTGGAAGCTGAGGACGGAATCGTCTGGACCACATCGGATGGCGGCGTAACGTGGAATGAGTGAGTAGAATGAACTGCTATACATAACAACAAATCTGTCATCCTGAGCGGAGCGCAGCGGAGTCGAAGGACCAGCGGTTGCTTTTCGTATCTCTTGCGGTGACGCAAAAGTTTCACCATCACTTCCCGCCGCTCGTCACTTCATATTCGAGATGAAAGGGCTTGAGCGGCTGATCCTTCGGCAGATGATCTTGAGCAATCACATCATTCACTTGCTGGAGCCGCTCTGAAGGTTGCGGATGGGAACGGAAGTAGCCGGTCAATCCATCGATGGCCACCTGGCTCAGCTCGCCCGCCGGCGTCTCCGCATGGATCACATATTCGCGATCCAGCTTCATCAACTTCTCCGTCATCTTCACCGCGCCTTGCGGAGAGTAGCCGGCCGCAGCGGCAAGGCGCAGCCCCTCGCGATCCGCTTCGAACTCCTGATCCTTGCTGTAGCCGGCCTGCCAAAGCGACATGGGAATCTGCGCTATCTCGCCCACAATCTCCAGGTTTACGCTCTTCAGCTTCGCCTCAATCTGAACACGCTCTGCTGCGTGAAAGTGATCGATGTGCTCCAGCTCGTGGCCGAGAATGAAGGCCAGCTCATCCTCGCTGGTCATCTGATCCAGAAGCCCCTGGCCTACAAAAACATGCCCGCCCGGCAGCGCGAAGGCATTGATCAGATTCGCATCACTGATTAGATGAAAGCGATAGTGGAGCTTGCGCATAGCGTGTGCCGCGACGCGCAAGCCCACTTCACTCACATATTGTTCAGTAGCCCGCGCCTCCGCACTCTGTGTGGTCCGCTCGGAGATATACTCCCGCGCCAGCTCATCGCCGATCTGCGTTTCCTCTTCATCGGAGATGCGCGTGAAGTGCATCGGCGCGCGCGTCACATCGCGCTGCCAGTCCGCGGCCATGTCCACCACCGCATCGGCGCTCACCGCGTCCGCGCGCTTCTTGTGCTGCGCCAGATAAAGAGCGCTCCCGGCAACCAGCAGCACGAAGATGAGCCCAATGATTCGCTTCATAGCAGCCGCCTGACAACTTCGCGGAATTTGCCATAAAGAATAGAAACCAGAAACATGGATGCTCCCAGCGCAATGAAGGTGATGACCTTGTCGTTGTGATTCAGACGCCAGATGTCGAGCGCAAGGATCTTCCCCACGCAGAGCAGCAGCAAGAAAAGCCCGGTGATGCGATAGCTGCGCTCGCTGGCAAGAAGGCCCAGCAGAATGACAGCGACTCCTTCAACGCCCCACGACAGCGTCACCATTCCCGGATTCATCTTCACAACAATCATCATGGTGATCAGTACAACTGACGCAAAGAAGAACCACTGCTCCGGATGCTTCAGCGCGAGTAGCCGGCTGAGCCTGGGCATGACTGCAAGCTCGGCGTAGCGCTTGCGCAGTTGGAAGGCAATCGGCAGCGTGAGCAGAAGAAGCAAGGATGCAAACGACAGAATTTCAAAGCTGCCGCGCCATCCATCCGCGGAAAAATAGCTTCCGCCAAAGATGTTGTGCGCCAGACCGCGCCCCGCGACTCCCAGCGAAAGCAGTATCGCCTGTTGCAGGAAAACCTGCTTGTCGAGCGCCCATTCCGCAATCACCAGCGCCAGCGTCAGCGCGGCCCAGGCCACGACGATCCACTCAACAGACGTTTGAAAATAGGCCAGCGCGACAACGCTGCCCGTGCCGAAGTACGCAATCAGATCACGCGGCGACCATCGCCCAATCTCCAGCGCGGCCTGCTCCGATTGCATCCTCGTCCATACCCAGAAAAAGATCAGCGCAATCGGAAGCACAGTGTAAATGCGCGGGCTGATCGTCTCACCGGGCAGAGCCGCCGCCGTCAGATTCACAAAGAAGATGCGCCCAAAGGCCGCGGCCAGCGCAACGTATGCTTGCAGGCGAAGCTGCTTCTGCTTCCAGATTGTGCCCAACTCGAAGAGCAGAAGCCCAAAGAGCGCAAGGCCAAGCGCAACGCTGATCGATTGCAGCTCACTCCACATCAGCCACGCGGCAATGCTGGAACCAACCCACGTATAGACGTGGCGCGCTTCCGGATCTTTCAATGCTTCAGGCATGCGCACCCAGCGCGCCATCGCATAGAGGACCGCAATCAGAATCGAAACCGTGATCAGCCGCAAGCTGACGCCGCGCCACTGATCCAGCACGAACAAATTCACCGTAACCGCGCGCAGCACGGCAAAGAATGCAAGCAGGTGCGCCTGATAGGGCAGCTCTTCAATGTCGAAAACACGATCCGTCAAGGCGAGAGCCAGCGCGAAGACGGCCCAGATCGCGGCCAGCCATGGCTGCGGCGACTCATTCCATGCGAGCGTCGCAAGCAATGCCGTGGCGGCCCATGTGTGCATCCACGCCGCCGGACGGCGGTACAGCGCATCCGGCAACGTGCAGAAGCGCGAGATCGCATAGAAGGCCGCCGCGCAGCCGAGGAAGGGAAGATAGCGCTCCACTGCGGTCTGCGCAGAGATGTTCACGGCGATGAGTTGCACGCCAACCGCAACCGAAAGCAGATGGCTCTGATACACAAGATCTGCAAGCTTGATGCGCCGCGCAATCAGAGCCAGCGCAACCGCAAGCGCCATCCACACCGGCGCAACCCACGCGGGAGCGACTTCATACCATGCCAGCAGCGCAAGCAGCGAAGTGCCGGCCCATAGCGCGAACCCGCGTGGATACGGTCCAAGATCCTCGGTTCCGGAAAGAGTCCATGCTGCGACGTAAAAAATGAGCGCGAGAATCAGCAGCGTAATCACGCGAGTTGCGATGTGGTGCGGATAGAGATCGCCGAGATGGCCATTCACAGCAACAGAGGTGTACCACGCCGCGATAAACAGCACGGCGCCCTGCGCCAGCAGATGATTGTCGTCCAGATATTTTTTGGCGAAGGCCGCTCCCAGCATCAGCACGGCCCAACTGATCGCGGTCCAGTCTCCGGTAAAGATGCACCACGCGCCGAGAAAGGCCGTAACGCATCCGATGTAACTCTGCACGATCGCAAGCGGTCCATCGATCGAATCAAAGAGCGGCTTCCATCTGCGGTGAAAGAAAAGAGCATTCACATAGAAGATCAAGCTGCACGTGAGCAGCAGAATGCCGTCCTGAAGACGCGGCGCATTCGAGCTTTGGCGGAGAGCAACAATCTCCCATGCCTCATAAATCACCAGCGCTCCAGTAAGGAGTCCTGCCAGCAAACCAAGACGCCGGAAGAGAACCTCCTTCTGCGTGATTCCCGCAATCAACAGCAATTCCGCCGCGATCATCCAGAGAAGCGCAATGCTGTTGCCGCTGAATTTGAAAGGTACGGAAGCAAAGGCGAGCATTGTGCCCATCACCGTGAGCAGAATGAATGCGGAACGGCGGCGGCGCGTAATCGGCAGTTGCCCAAAGATGAATTCCGCTACGCCGATTGCGAGTATTCCGTAAAATGCTAGCTCCGGGCGCGTGGATTGAAATTTCATCACCGCGCCCAGCAGCATGGTGTTCACAAGCGCGGCGATGGTAGAGACAGCTTCATCGCGTGGTGTGCGGATGCGGCGCGCGACATAGGAGACGCGGAAGATTGCCCAGTAGAAAATCAGAATGATCGCGCTCGGCCAGAACTGCGGAAAGGCATGGCCCGCAACGCCATCGGGAAAGAGCCTGTAGAGCCAGTAAAAATGATTCGCGTAGCTGGCCAGGATGCCGAAGACCTCCAGTTCAAACCAGCTCATGCGCAGCGCAATGGCGATGATACCCGCGGCGAGAATGACGCCCGCGGTCAGCGCGTAGACGCTGTCTTGACTGATGGCCACTGTTGTAAAAGCGAGCAGAAATGCGAGTCCTGTGACCACCTGCGACTTGTAGCGCAAAGTGTGCGCCACCATGGCGATTGCCACGATAAGCAGCAGAACGCAGTCGAGCGTGTTGGAAGCCATCACCGTCATGGCCGCAACATGATTCATCGCGTAGGTGGTAAAGAAGAGCGTCGCCCATCCTCCGCCGATGCCCGCGCGTCCAACGATGCGGTAGCGCTCCTTGGCTTCAAACCAGATTCCTCCTCCGAGCAAGACGCCCGCGATTGCGTAGATCGATGCAACCCGCAGGCCTGCGCTCATCGAAGCGAACGCCAACTGGCCACCGAAGGCGATTCCTATCACAAGAAGAACAATGCCGATTTTGGCGAAGAGATTCATGCCCAGCAGTTCTTCCAGCGGCAGCGTGGAGCGCAATCGTTCCGCTATGCTCTTGCGCGGCGGCATTGCTTCAGGCATTGCTTTGCGCGGAATTTCTTGCGCTTCTGTAGGCGCTGCAGAGAGAGGAGCCGTAGTCCGGCCTTCAACACGGGCTGCTATGAATTGTTCATATTCGTCCTTGATGGAAGTTCTGGGGTTTCTTGGGGAGGTTCCACGCGTGTTGATATGCTGGAGCCACGCCGCGTCGTCTTCGGCAGTAACGTCGGCGGCGGTTGCAGCAAGGATGCCGGCACTTGGTTTGGGGTGGTCCGTATCGGCTGCCGGTATCATTCGCGGGAGTGCCTGGCTCGACTCAACTCTCTTCGCGGCAATCGGCGGCGGCATGGTCACTGCTGCCTGGGCAACGACTGGCGGTTGAACCACAGGCTTCGGAGGCGCGGATTCATGCTGGGGAATCGCCACGGGCACGACTGGTTCGCTCGGAGCCGCAACAGTTTTTGGCGCAGAGTCCGGCTCACATTTTTCTACGGCGGGAGTTGGCGAAGAGACTGCGTCCTGCCGATCGATCCGCCGGGAAAGCTCGGCAACTTCCTTCTTCAAACGAACAATTTCGCCGGTCATATCCGTAAGCTTGTCGCGAAACTCCAGGGAATGCTCGTCGAGAAGCCTGCGCTGCGTCCCGGTGCGAATCAGCGCTGCGAATGCGGCAATGGGAATTGCAACCAATAGGCCGCCAAGCAGCGCAATCATGATTTCCATTTTGTCTATCCTCAACCGAAAGAGAAACGAGTGACTGAAGCTAGAACGCTAGGCACAGAATCTCTTGCAAAGATTTCTGCAAGAAAATTCCGGAGCTGCGTTCTGAGACAGAGAAGAAAGCCCGTGAGCCGATGACCCGCAGTATAACCAATCCGAGGCACATCGCGCTATAATCATCAGCATTCAGACGAAACCACGATGACCGAGACCAATTTGCCAATAATTGATGCTGTATCCGCCGCACCGGCCCCAGCGCGCAGCGAGCGCGGCTTTTGGGCGCTGATCGTTACGCAATTTCAGGGCGCCTACAGCGATAACATCCTGCGCAACCTGCTGCTGGCGATGATTGTCGGCATGGGCCTCGCGGGCAACGAGCGCTCCAGCTTTGTCTCGCTGGTCACCTTCCTCTTCTCCATGCCCTTTGTGCTTTTCAGCATGACCGGCGGCTGGCTCGCCGATCGCTTCAGCAAGCGGCGCGTCACGCTCTGGACCAAAGGGATGGAGATCGGCGCCATGAGCGTGGCGACTGTTGGGCTGGCAATCCATTCGCAGCCGGTTACGCTGCTCGCGCTTGGTTTGGTCGCCACGCAGGCCGCTCTCTTTGGTCCATCGAAGTACGGCTTGCTGCCGGAGCTTTTGCCCGCCAAGCGCCTTTCGTGGGGCAACGGCGTCATCGAGCTGGGAACCTTTCTCGCCATCATTATCGGCACCATCACCGGCGCGGCAATGGCCGAGCGCTTTCACGGACGCGAAGTCTACGCTGGCTATTTTCTGCTCTCTCTCGCCGTCATTGGCTTCCTCACCAGCCTGGGCATCGACCGCGTTCCCGCAGCCGCGCCGGAGAAGAAATTTCAGATCAACTTCCTCGGCGATCTCTGGCAGCAGATCGGATTGATGCGCCGCGACAAGGCGCTCTTCCTCGCCGTCGTTGGCAATACATACTTTTGGTTTTTGGGTTCGCTGCTGTTTTCGACCATTGTTGTGTATGGACCGGATGTTCTTCATGTCGGTCAGACAAAGACCGGCTACTTGAATGCAGCGCTGGCCATCGGCATCGGTATTGGCAGCATGATCGCCGGCCTCGTCAGCGGCAACAAGATCGAGTATGGATTGATTCCGCTCGGCTCCATCGGCATGACCTGCACGGGCCTCGCGCTGGGCGGAATGCACTTCGGCCTCGTTGGCTCCGGAGTGCTGCTTGCGCTTCTCGGCTTCTGGGCGGGATTTTTTGCAGTCCCCGTCAATGCGCTCATTCAGCATCGGCCCGCGGAGAAGGACAAAGGTGGAATCATCGCCGCCGCAAATCTTTTATCGTTCGTGGGAATCGCGCTCTCGTCGGGCGTTTATTTTGTCTTTACCCGGTTCATTCACTTCAATCCAAGTCAAGTGATCGTCGCCGCCTCCTTCATCACCGGCGCGGGCACCGTCTATGTATTGATGCTGCTGCCGGAGTGGTTCGGGCGCTTGATTCTCTTCTTCCTCACGCACACCGTCTATCGCATCAAGGTTCTGGGGCGCGACAACTTTCCCGACAAAACCGGCGCGCTGCTGGTCTGCAACCACATGTCGTTTGTGGATGTATTGCTGCTGATTGCTTCAACCGGCAGGCCCATTCGCTTCCTGATGTACAAGGGAATCTATGACAACAAGTTCATCAAACCCTTTGCCAGAGCGATGAAAGCGATTCCCATCTCCAGCGAACAGCGGCCGCGCGAGATGATTCGCTCGCTGCGCACGGCCAGCGACGCGCTGCGCGACGATGAGATTGTCTGCATCTTTGCCGAGGGGCAGATCACGCGCACCGGGCAGTTGCTTCCCTTCCGCCGCGGCCTGGAGCGCATCATGAAGGGCGTTGATGTGCCGATCATTCCCGTCAATCTCGACGGCGTATGGGGCAGCATCTTCAGCTTCGCGCGCGGACGATTTTTATGGAAGATGCCGCGCAAGATTCCCTATCCCGTCACGGTAAGTTTCGGCCAGCCGATGCCGCCCGCTTCCTCGGCAATCGAGGTGCGCCGCGCAGTGCAGGATTTGCAGGCGGAGGCATTCGCGCAGCGCAAACGGCGCATGAAGACGCTGGATCGATCCTTTGTTCGCACGGCGCGGCGCTTTCCGTTGCGCTTCATGATGGCCGACGGAAAAACTCCCAAGGTCAGCTTCGGCTCGGCGCTTGTGAAGAGCATCTACATCGCGCGCAGGTTGCGTTCGCAGATCGGCGAGCAGTCGATGGTCGGCCTCTTGCTGCCGCCTTCGGTTGGCGGCGCGCTCACCAACTATGCGCTGATGATGCTGGGCCGCATCGCGGTGAATTTGAACTACACCGCATCCAGCGAAGTGATCGCCTCGTGCGCCAATCAGTGCGGCGTGGATGTGGTCATCACTTCAAAAGCATTTGTTGAGCGCTTTCCCAATCTGGTGATTCCGGGGCGCACGCTTTTTCTTGAAGACGCGTTGCAAGCGCCGCGCGCGAGCGAGAAGATTCTTTCGCTCGCGCTTGCATGGTTCACGCCGCAGTGGCTGCTCTACCGCGCCATCGGCGCACGGCGCAGTGCATCGAAGTGCGTTGTGGATGATTTGGCGACGGTGATTTTTTCCAGCGGCAGCACCGGCGATCCCAAGGGCGTCATGCTGACGCACTACAACATTGCATCGAACATACAGCAGGTCTCGCAGGTCTTCATGCTTGGCGGCAGAGACAAGATCCTCGGCATCCTTCCCTTCTTTCACTCCTTCGGATTCATGGCCGCGCTGTGGATGCCCGCGGTCAATGGCGTCGGCGTTGTCTATCATCCCAACCCGCTGGATGCGAGCACCATCAGCGCTCTGGTCGGCAAGTACAAAGTCACATTCCTGATCGCCACGCCAACATTTTTGCAGGCCTACATTCGCCGCTGCTCGCCGGAGAACTTCGGCAGTTTGCAATTTGTTCTGGTCGGCGCGGAGAAGCTGCCGGAGCGCGTGGCGCTGGCCTTTGAAGACACCTTCGGCATTCGTCCGCTGGAAGGTTATGGCTGTACGGAGTGTTCGCCCGTCGTCACCGTGAATGGCCGCGACTTTCGTGCTCCGGGCTTCCGCCAAGTGGGCGCGCGGCGCGGCAGAATCGGCCATCCGCTGCCCGGCGTCTCGGTGAATGTGGTTGACCTCGACACTGGATTGCCGGTCGCTCCAGGCACGCCGGGGATGCTGCTCGTCAAAGGGCCGAATGTGATGAAGGGTTATCTCGGCAAGCCGGAAAAGACAGCAGAAGTTCTGCATGACGGATGGTACACGACCGGCGATGTTGCGATGATGGAAGAGGACGGCTTCCTCACCATCACCGATCGCCTCTCGCGCTTCAGCAAGATCGGCGGCGAGATGGTCCCGCACATCAAGATCGAAGACAAGCTGCAAGAATTGGCCGGGGTCACCGAGCAGGTCTTTGCCGTGACTGCTCTTCCCGACGAGAAGAAGGGCGAGCGCATCGTGGTTGTTCACACGCTTACGGAGCAGAAACTCGCGCCGGTGCTGGAGAAGCTGGCGCAGTGCGATCTGCCCGCGCTATGGAAGCCGCGCGCGAATCTCTTTTTTCATGTGGATGCGCTGCCGGTGTTGGGCACAGGCAAGATCGATCTGCGCGGCGTGAAGGCCCTCGCCGCTGGATTATTGTAGCGCCGGTCTCCCGGCCGGCTATAGCGCGGGCGTCCCCGCCCGCGCTTGTTCATGGCTGATTACCAATTCGTTTTGCCTAAAAGCTAACTCTTCAGCGCGACGCGAATATGCAGTTCCTTCAACTGCTGCTCGGTCACCGACGTCGGCGCATCCACCATCAGATCAATCGCCTTGGCCGTCTTGGGGAAGGCGATCACCTCGCGCAGACTCGGCGCGCCGGCCAGCAGCATCACGATGCGGTCAAGGCCCAGCGCGATCCCGCCATGCGGAGGCGTGCCGTACTCCAGCGCATCCAGGAAGAAGCCGAAGCGCGCGTGCGCCTCTTCGTCGCTGATGCCCAGCGATTGAAAGATCTGCTGCTGCACATCCTTGCGATAGATGCGGATCGAACCCGAGCCTAGCTCCAATCCATTCATCGCCAGATCGTAGCAATTAGCGCGCACGCTGGCCGGATCGCTGACCAGGTTGGCCATATCCGCCTCATGCGGCGAGGTAAAGGGATGATGCGCGGGCATCCACTTATTGATGCCCGCGTCGTACTCGAACATCGGAAAGTCGGTGATCCAGATCGGCTGAAAGGCCTGCGCGCCATCGATCATCGCGCCATCCGCGCCGCGCGTGGCGGCCTCTTGCACAGCCTTTTCCGTCACCGCGAAGGCCCCATGCCGGTCCGCGTATTTCTTCGCCAACTCGGTGCGGAAGTTGCCCGCCGCCGAGTAAACATTGATCTCGCGCTCGCTCAGACGGCCTTCAAATTTGGTGTCGCTGGCCTTGATGTGGTGCGCCGGATCGCCGGCGACAATGATGACAAAGTCTGCATCGGAAGCGCCGGCCAACTCGCGCACCTTGACGGCGGATTCAGGAAAGCCCTTGGCCAGACGCTTGAAGTCGTCAATGAACTTCGCGCCCTTCTTCAAGTCGAAGCTCGGATGATTGTCCTCGCGCTCCTTGCGGCTCAACTCGCCCACGTTGGGAATGCAGAAGGCCACCACCGGCAGCGCCGGATCAATCTGTAACGTGGCCAGATTCTCATCGGTGAAGGCCGCGCGCACATCCGTCAATCCCGGCAGGCGCAGGTCCGGCTTGTCGCTGCCAAAGCGCCGCATGGACTCGTCGTAGCTGATGCGCGGGAAGGGTGTCAGCAATGTAACTCCCGCCGCTT